>NZ_JARVCN010000009.1:0-16406 GCF_038442745.1 Crocosphaera sp. Alani8 | reverse complement strand
GTTTGGCCTAAGTTTTCGCAGCGAGTGACCCCTGGCTTTTTGAGAAGATACAACAAAGGTCTAAAAAATAAGACTGCTTTTTCAATTAACATGAGTTCGAAAGAAATTTTGTAGTCATACCAAGTCCTCTTATGATAGTAGAGTAAAAATTTCGGTCAACACCTCTCCTTGCCTGATCTTCTTAGTCTACTTTGTAAAGCGGATTTGGTATCAACAGGGAACACCAGACCTATGCTGGAAGTAGTATTCCTCAAGATCTGGTGCTACCGATATAAAATCTCGCCTTGATCTGACTCAACTTTTTTGTGATGTGGATGATTTCTGTTAGGTTTGCTCTGACATACTAAGCTTGTTTCTTCAACTCCTTCTCGATGGCGTTGATGACAGTTTCTAATACACAAACCCGAGCATAATATTTATCATTACCGGGTACAACTGTCCAGGGTGCATAAGGTGTGTTAGTGCGAGCAATCATTTGATTTACAGCGACATAATATGACGGCCATTTCTCTCTATTTCGCCAGTCTTCATCGGTCAACTTATAGGATTTAAAGGGGTCATTTTTCCTCTCTTCAAAGCGTCTTAACTGTTCTTCAAAACTGACATGCAACCAGAACTTAACAATGACGCATCCTGCTGTGGTTAACTGTGACTCAAACTCGTTAATTTCTTTATAAGAGCTTCGCCATTCCAACTCGGAAGCAAACCCTTCTACCCTTTCTACTAATACTCTTCCGTACCAACTCCTATCAAAAATACCGATGTTTCCCTGTTGGGGAATGCGTCGCCAAAATCGCCATAAATAGTGATAGTTTAATTCTTCTTTTGTAGGAGCAGCGAAGGCATTAACTCGATAACTTCTGGGATCTAAAGTATCCGTTAAACGCTTGATAGCTCCTCCTTTCCCAGCAGCGTCCCATCCTTCAAATAAAGCTAAAACAGGAACTTTTTTTTGAAAAATTTGTAACTGTAACTGCCTTAACTTAACCTGTGCTTCTTTTAACCGTTGTTTATAATCATCTTTGGGCAAATTTAATCCCAGATCTGCTTTTGCCAAAAAATCCGGTTCTGTGGGTTGTAATTCAGTTTGGGGGGGTAAAGAGGGAATGGCAGTTTTCGGCAGTTTGAGACGATCTAAAGCTTGGGTGATGGTGGCTACCATTTGGGATAGTACCTTAACTCTTGCCCACCTTTGACAGTCTGCTTCCACCAAAGTCCAGGGAGCATGACCGGTACTGGTGTAGGTTAACATTTCCTCGGCAAAAGTGGCATAGCGATCATATTCTTCAAGCTGTTGCCAGTCTTCGGGACGGACTCGCCATGATTCTAACTCATCAGAAGCGTATTTTTTCAATCGCTTTTTTAGTTCTTTTTGACTCAAATGTAGCCAAAATTTTCCTATGGCCACACCATCGTCTACAATTTGTCGCTCAAAAGCATTAATGTCTCCCATTAACAAGGGAATACGCTCATCGCTTTCTACACCAGATAGACGATCCTCCAAAACGTGAGTGTACCAACTATGATAGAAAATACCTAAGCTACCTTTTGGCGGTAATTTTTGCCAAAATCTCCACAGAAAAGGATATTTTTTCTCTTCTGCCGTTGCTTCTAAAATGGGATGGACATTGAAACCACGGGGATCCATGTAACCAACGGTTTTTTGTAACAACTTACCCTTACCAGCTGCCGCCCACCCCTCCAAAACAATGATAACTGGTAGTTTATGATCCCAACAGTCTTTTTGCCGCGATCGCAACTGTCTCATCAACGCTTCTATTTCTGTGTTGTAAGTTGCTTTATCTAAGGTTAATTGGAGATCGAGACTATCTAACATAGTAGAATCTTGAACAAATCAATAAAAGTCTTATTATAGAGCCAAGGAAGGAAAACGATCTTTAATCTTCGCTTTTCTTAAAGGTAGAAATGCCCTATCCTAAGTAAATAAAATCCATCTAGGTGCGATCGCTACGAGCATCGCCCTCTATATATTCTCAGGAGTTGCTTGTGTCTGATACCAAACCCACTATTCTAGTTACCGGAGGAGCCGGATATATCGGTTCCCACGCTGTTTTATCCTTACAAAAGGCTGGTTACAACGTTATTGTTTATGATAACCTTTCTTACGGTCATCCTGAAATTGTTAAAGATGTTTTAGGTGTGGAATTAATTGTAGGAGATACTAACGATCGCAGTATGTTAGACAAGGTATTTTCTACTAGAAATATTGCTGCTGTTATGCACTTTGCTGCTTTTATAGCTGTGGGAGAATCGGTGAAAGAACCTGCTATTTATTATCAAAATAACGTGGTGGGAACTTTGACTTTATTAGAGGCAATGATGGCAGCTAATATTAATAAGTTTGTCTTTTCTTCTACCTGCGCTATTTATGGGACTCCCCAAGAAATTCCCATGACAGAAAACCATCCCAATAATCCTTTAAGTCCCTATGCTTCTAGTAAGTATATGGTCGAAAAAATCCTCAAAGATTTTGACAGAGCTTATGGATTAAAGTCTGTTGTTTTCCGCTATTTTAATGCGTCGGGGGCCGATCCTTCTGGTAATTTAGGAGAAGATCATACCCCAGAAACCCATTTAATTCCCTTAGCTTTATTAACTGCTTTGAAAAAACGGGATCATCTCTTCATTTTTGGCACAGATTATGAGACCCCAGACGGTACTGCTATTAGAGATTATATCCATGTTAATGATTTAGCTTCAGCCCACGTTTTGGGATTAAACTATCTTTTGGAGGGAGGAGATAGTGAAATGTTTAATTTAGGTAATGGTAACGGATTTTCTGTCAGAGAAGTTATTGAAATGACCAAAAATGTCACAGGTATCGACTTTTTGGTTAAAGAAAGCGATCGCCGACCTGGAGATGTTCCAATATTGGTGGGAAGTAGCGAAAAAGCTCAATCCATTTTAGGTTGGAAACCTGAATATTTTGAACTTAGAACTATTGTTGAACACGCCTGGCAGTGGCACAAAAAACGTCATGATAATTCCTAGAATATTTAAAAAATTAATTCAAAAAATAAATTAGATAATTCATCAACAATGATTCAAAATTATCAGAAAATAGAAACAATTTTAGAACACATGGGAGAAACGGTTATTGCTACCACGGAAACAGTGGAAAATTTAGCTTTAAAAATGGAAAATCTTGTCGAACAAGTGCAAGAACAAGAACAGCAAATACAGCAGCAGGGTTATCAAATCTTTGCTTTAAGTGAGTCGATTCAAACCTTAGTTGATGCTCAAACCGAGTCTAGGGAACAGCTAACACAATTAACCTATTTGATTCATACCTTAGTAAACAGTTTGAGTAACCGAGAGTAAAAACACGATTGTCTTAATCAAGAAAAGACTTTCACAATGAGGAATATAAAATGAGCAACTCTGCTACAAAAAATAATCTGTTTTCCCCTGTGTCTTTATTGGTAGTTTTCCTCAACTTATTGCTGATAAGTTGTGCTGAAACAAAAATATCTCAATGTCAGAAAATTATACTTTTAACTCAAAAAATGTCTGAAGAAAGCGAAAATTATCGCAGAACAGAGGACATTAAAAAAGTTTTACAAGTAGCGGATATTTTTGAAGAAACTTCTAAACAAATGAAAGAGTTAAAAATCGAAGATCAACAATTAGTAGAGTTTCAAATGGGTTTTGCTGATATTTATCAAGGAAATGCTGATACAACTCGCCAATTTGTAGCAGCTTTGAATAACAAAGATATCGACACCGCTAAGTTAATGCAACAACAAGTTCAACAGCTAGGGAAAACAGAACAAGACTTAGGGACAAAAATGAAGAACTATTGTCAGGATAATTTAGATTAGTTAGCCTGAATTAGACATAAGAAAATTCATAAAAAATCTGTTGAGTTTAGGAGTGTAAAACTCTTATTATTTCTTTGAAAAAGACTTAATAAGGATTAAATTACACACTAGGGAAAATTTCATAAACAAATCAAGAAGGTAAGCTTTTAGCTATCAGCTTACCCACCGAATGAATTATTAATCTAATAACTTTTTCAATTGTTCTTTTTGCCAATAACTATCAAATAGCTCGTTATCTTTAGCAAGATTGATTATAGTATTGGGAGCAATATCAATGGCTTCCAATAGACATTTAATTGCTTCGTTATCGTTGTTTAAATTAGCGTGACAATGAGCTTGATAGTACCAAGCGTATTCATCGTTAGGTTCTGCTTCTATCGCTTTTTGATAACAATTAATTGCTTCATCAAAACGGCTTAATTGTTGTAATATTTGTCCCTGTTGATACCAACCCCAGTAATCACGGGGTTTAATTAATAAGGCTTTTTCGTAGTTTGTTAACGCAGTTTCTAATTCCCCTTGATGGCGTAAACAATCTCCTCTACGATACCATGACCAATAATCATTCGGTCTAATAGCTAATGCTTGATCGTAGGCGGCGATCGCTTCGGGGTATTTTTCCCATAGACGATAAGATTCTCCAATACGATATTGCGCCCAATAATCGTCGGTATAAATCAGTAAAGCCTTTTTAAAGCAGTTAATGGCTTCTTCGTACTGTTTTAACTCTTCAAGATGAATACAACCCTTATCATACCAAGACCAGTAATTTTCTGGTTCGATGGTGGTTGCATTTTCATAGCTGACGACAGCTTCTTTGTAGCGTCCTAACTCTTCTAGTGTCATACCCTTTTTGTACCAAGCCCAATAGTCGTTTGGATAATATTCTAAGGCTTTTTCGTAACACATTAACGCTTCTCGGTAAAGTTGGTTCGTACGTAGTCTATTTCCCTGTTGATACCAACTTTGATAACTATCGGGACGACATTCTAAAGGAGAGTAAATAGTTGATTGAATCTGCGTCATAGCCCAAAGATGAGATAATACTTATACTCTATAACAGTTTATTAAGTCTTTGTGTAAAAATTAAGTTAAATGATTGAAAAACAACACAATAGTTTATCAGTGAACAGTTAATTTTATCAAGCTCACTTAATAGAACGTTTTATGTTACCTTCAGAGTTATTAATGTATCGCTACAGTGGAGACACTATTATCCCTAAACGTTTACCTCTAAATGGTAACATAATTGATTTAGCTGCTGAACAAATTGATTGTTTTTTAAACTGTGTTGATAGAACCCAAAAACAGTTAAACGAAAAGTTATCAGAATTGGAAGGAGATAACCCTAACTATCGTGTAAAAAGAGGGTTAGCGCATTTATTGAAAAATCATTTTTCTACTTTTGAGATTGTTAGTCCCCTGGAACCCAAAGAATTAAGACAAAAAGTATTTAGTTCTTCTGCTGAGTCTTTACCGATACCACAGAATAGACCAAAAATACTGGAAAAAATAGCTAGTTTATTAACAGAAGAATTGAAAAGAGAAGTATTACCCAGTGAAATTGAAAGGGGATTGTATGCAGATTTACAAGAAAATAGAATTTTAACTAGCTTTGAACCGCCAGAACCAGAAACATTGATTCACCGTTATAACATATCCCAAATTCAAGGAGTTTTTTACCGTTCTAATTATATTGTAATTAATGCTCATCGTAATGATCCAGGGGAATATAAACTACTATTCCGTTATTTAAAATTGTTTCAATTAATGGCTTATATTGAGGGTGATGCTGATACAGGGTTTACCATAACTGTTGATGGTCCCACCAGTTTATTTAAACCCAGTACCCGTTACGGTTTATCCTTAGCAAAAATGATTCCTGCTTTACTTCATGTGAGTAAATGGAGTCTAAAAACCAAATTACAAAGCAAAGATTCTTATACGGGAGGAATGAAAACTAGTTATTTCGATTTAGATGATAATTGTGGGTTGGTAACTCATTATTCTAGAGGAAAAACTTATGATAGTATGTTAGAAGAATCTTTCGCTAAACGATGGGAAAAGTTAAAAACAGATTGGAAGTTAGAACGAGAGGTTGATCTAATTCCTATTCCTGGAAGTGTTATGATTCCCGACTTTAGATTAGTTCATCCCGACGGGAGAGACTTTTTATTAGAAATTGTTGGTTATTGGCGACCTGACTATTTAAGAAAGAAGTTTTATCAAGTACAAAATGCCGATAGTGAGAATATTATTTTAGCAATTTCTGAACGTTTAAACCTAGATAAAGCAGGAGTCGATTTTAATGATACTACGGCAAAAGTTGTCTGGTTTAAAGATAAGTTAAATCCTAAAGCTGTTTTGTCTTTATTGGAGAATATCTGAGAATATAAGGGAAGCTAAATTTCTCCCCAATTGGTTGTTATTTAGAAAAATTAATCTTAAACTGAGTAAGTGAAGAACTTTAATTAAATTATTTATTTTTTGGTATGGAACAAACATCTTTAAACCTAGTTGCTGTGGCTGTTTTTGCCATGACTTTATCGGCGTTGTTGAGTCCTGTATTCAACATATCTCCCTTTATTCCTGCCGGGGCTACCTTTGCTATTTTAGGATTGGCTACCATTGATAGTTTTAGTTGGGAAGGAAAGGGATTAACGTTATTTTTAGACCTGTTTACGTCTTCCGATGAACGTCAACGCATTATTCATCACGAAGCAGGCCATTTTTTGGCAGCCTACTGTTTAGGTATTCCAGTAACCGGTTACACTTTGACTGCGTGGGAAACCTTTATGCAAGGGGAAAAAGCTGGTATCGGAGGAGTACAGTTCGATTTTACCCTTTTATCTGACAAGGAAAAAATTAGCAAAAATCCTTTAGTTTTCGAGCGAACTTTCACTGTGTTGATGGCTGGTATTGCAGCGGAAAAAATCGTCTATAACACTGTTGAAGGTGGACAAGAGGATAAACAAAATTTACGAGAATTGATCAGAGTTTTAGGGTTACGGGCTGATCTTTATCAACAAAAAGAAAATTGGGCATTACTACAAGCAAAAAATCTACTCATTCGTCATCAAAATGCTTACGAAGAGCTAGTAAAATTGATGGAAAAACGAGCATCTGTAGCAGAATGTCAACAGTTAATTAAAGAAAAAATGGCTTAATTTATGGAGGAAATTTCGAGGAAAGAGGAATTAACTGAATATTTTCTCGAACAATTCCTCAAAATTCTCCACTCTAAACTTTAACGATGAACACTACCATCCGGTAAGATAGCACCCTTAAGAATAGTTCCGGTTAATTTAACCATAATACGATTACCAGATCCAACTTTAGCCCCACTGAGATCAGCCCCACTGAGATCAGCCCCACTGAGATCAGCCCCCACTAAGTTAACCTGTTGTAAATTAGCCGATCGCAAATTTGCCCGTAACAAGTTAGCCCGAAATAGATTTGCCCGAAACAGATTCGCTTCTTCTAGGTTAATTTTGTGTAAGAAGCTGTCGCTAAGATCGGCGTAGCTGAGATCCGCTTTAATTAACTTACGTCCAGATAGATCCTTTTCCTTGAGATTAGCCCCTTTTAAATCAGCCCCACTCCAATCGCGATAATAAGGACGTTGGGCTTGATTTTGGGCATAATGACTGTAATGATAGGTTGAGGGTTTTTCTTGCGGTACAGAGACAATTTTTGAGGGATGGGACACCAATTGATGGGTTTTTAGTTGTTCACGGGCATCATTAATCTCTTGTAGCTTAGCCTCCGCTTTAGCCAACAATCTTTCATTATTTTTCGGTAGGCGATCGGGATGCCAAATAAAAGCCAGATCTCGATAGGCTTCATTAATCTCCTCGAGAGAGGCACCAACTTCTAATCCCAGGACTCTGTAATAGCGTTCTATCTCTTTCATTACCACGCAACTCAACAACAAGGACAGTGATTCAGAGTAGGATGGGGCAATTTTAGAAAATCCCCTCTGAACTCAACTCTACCTTTAAGCATAAATGCTGTTTTGGAAAACGGGGCTTAAAATATAAAAAAGTCTGAGTATTGTTATCAGGAAATCTTAACAGTGCTTGCGTGATCCCAAACTGCCAACTCAAATTGTGTTAAGTTTAGCCGATTTGGGGGAATCATAAAATTGTACGTTCAGGGATTAGAGTATTAGTCCGGCGACAATTATTTGATGGATTACAGGGGGAAACGATTGTGGATCAGCAAAAAATACTGGGTTATTTCATCGAGGAAGCTAAAGAACACCTAGAAACCCTAGAAACAGGACTTTTAGAATTATCCGTTGTAGTTGAGGATCAAGAGAGACTCAATGAGATGTTTCGGGCTGCCCATTCCATTAAAGGGGGAGCAGCCATGTTAGGTTACACCAGCATTCAAAAAATTGCTCACCGGCTAGAAGATTCTTTCAAAATTCTTAGAGAAAATAAGGTTGCTACCAATCAAAAATTAGAATCTCTATTCTTAACAGGATATGATGTTTTACAAAGTTTAATCGAGAAATTACAAGGAACTTTTGGTCTAAATAAAGAAGAAGCAGATACAATCGTTCAGGAAGCAGAACCCTCTTTTGTAGAACTTCAAGCCTATCTGACTAAAATTATTGACGAAGAGGAAAGCCCCAAACACGAAGACATTTTCGCTGAGGTTAGAAACTTATTAAGCAAAATGTTATCCCTATTTAAGAAAAAGTCAAATCCTACAAATCGTCAAAATCTACAACAATTATGTAAGGAATTAGGACAGCTTTTTCCCCATCTTCAAGGTTGGCAAGATTTAACCCAAACCGCATCAGATGCCATTGCTAATTCTCTACATTCCCATGCTACCCTTGCTCCAATTATTATTAAAGAATTAAAACACAATAGCGATTATATTGAGCTAAACCAGGAAAGAAAAGTTCAGACTAGCGAAGCCCTACAACAGTTAGCCGAAGCGAAATTACCCTATATTTTAGTAAGTTTGGAACCGAATCATCTAGCTGAGACGTTACGGAGTGTTTTAAATTATCAACAGTTAGCTCAATTAGCCCAAGCTTTAAGTTAATTAGATTTCTGGTTCGGAGTTTGGAATTTCCAATCCTAACCAGAATATCTAGTGCTAGATTAAACTATCTGACGACGCAAAAAAGTAATCATTTCTTCGCTAACTTCTTTGGGCCAGTGTTCTTGAGGGTAGTGTTTTGCCTCTTCTAGCTTGACCAATTCAACATTAGAAGCATTGTCCGCCAATTTTTGAGGGGTTTCGGCCGATAACCAGGGATCTTCCATCCCCCAAAGCAAAAGAGTCGGCACCTGCCAATCGCACAAACCTTTTTCTATATCTTTCAGACTTTGAGACAGTTGCAGATTCTTAGCAGTTGTCAATAAAGCTCGTCCCACTGCAGAACTTTTTAGATAAGGTTGTCGAAAAATATCTAAATCTTGATCCTCAATGACAAAACCACTACCTTTTTCTAGGGTACGATCCACCAATAATGGATCTTGGGTAACCATATCCCCCACAAAAGGAAACGTCCATTGTTGCATCAACCAAGGAAGTTTAACATCGGGAGAGAGGGGGGTGTTGAGAATAATTACCCGATTGATAGTATCAGGGTGTTTAAAAGCGTATTGTAGAGCCACAGAAGCCAAAAATCCTTGCACCACCAAAGATAGCTGATTTAGTTCTAAACCCTGGAGAAACTCACCTAACGCTTTCTGGTAGGCATCTGAGGTATAGGCAAAGTCCCGTTTATCGGGTTTACTAGAAAACCCCGAACCGATCCAGTCAGGAGCGATCGCCCGAAAACCTTGCTCTCCTAAATTCTCCATTACCCTGCGCCAAGTGTAACTGTGACTGGGTAAACCATGAAGTAAAACCACAGGGGGTTTATCATTAGGGTTATTGGGGGTTACTTCTCGATAAAACCATTCGTAGGAATGAATAGTTATTATTTGTTCTTTAATCATAGGTTTAGTCCAACTCCGATTTTCCTATTTGTCTTTTCTGCTTAAACTTTATACATTAGAGTAGAGTTTATACTATGGACAATAGCCACGGGTTAATAACCGTTGACTGATGCTTATAGGGTTAGTTACCTTTAGCTAACCAAGGAAATCCATTTAACCACTAACATAGTTGATAAAACACAGGAGATAAAATAGCTTATGCAAGAGCTTGCTTTACGCTCAGAGCTTGATTTTAACAGCGAAACCTATAAAGATGCTTATAGTCGCATCAACGCTATTGTCATTGAAGGGGAACAAGAAGCCTATCAAAATTACATCGATATGGCCCAACTTCTTCCAGAGGATGGTGAAGAGTTGATTCGTTTGTCTAAGATGGAAAACCGCCATAAAAAGGGCTTTCAAGCTTGTGGTAAGAATTTGAAAGTTACCCCCGATATGGACTACGCTGAACAGTTTTTTTCTCAACTTCACAGCAATTTCCAAACTGCTAAAGCTGAAGGAAAAATTGTCACTTGTTTATTAATTCAATCTTTGATCATCGAAGCTTTTGCGATCGCCGCTTATAACATTTACATTCCAGTAGCTGATCCCTTTGCTCGTAAAATCACCGAAGGAGTGGTTAAAGATGAATACAGTCATCTCAATTTTGGGGAAGTTTGGTTAAAGGCGAATTTTGAAACTTCTAAAGCAGAGTTAGAACAAGCAAATAAGGAAAATTTACCTATTGTTTGGCAAATGCTCAACCAAGTTGAAAAAGATGCTGACATCTTAGGAATGGAAAAAGAAGCTTTAGTAGAAGACTTCATGATTAGTTACGGAGAAGCTTTAAGTAATATTGGTTTCTCTACTCGTGAAATCATGAAGATGTCTTCTCATGGTTTAGTCGCTGCTTAAAACAGCTAAAAACAATCATAAAAATAATTATTTGGGCTTAATAATAGTAAGCCCTTTTTTGTTTTTAATATCTATTCATAAAGCTTAGGGTGTTGAAACTACTATCAAAGTTTCTGCACCAACAGAAGATAACCCAGAAATTCTAAGAGTTGCTCGTCGCTTAACTTAATCCGCGAACGCATTCCAGACTTTTCGATGAGATAGCGTCGCCCCTGTTCTCTGTCCCAACCAAGCCGAGTCATCTCAGAGTCGATGGCAGTGACCACATCATCCCTAGCAATCGTAGTTACTTCAGAAGAGAATGTGGTGTCATTTTCTTGGATATTTTCCCCAATTTAGTCTAGTCAACAAACTTAGTCTAGTTTAAGCTAAAAATAATGGTTATTAATACAACTGTCATGGAATCCATCAATATCCATCAAGCAAAAACTCACTTATCGAAGCTTCTACAAAGAGTGGCATTAGGAGAAGAAATCATCATTGCTAGTCGTGGTGTTCCCGTTGCCAAGCTCGTCCCTTTTGAGAATGAACAGCAGTCCCGTCCCTTGGGTCTAGATCGAGGCAAATTTAAGGTTCCTGACGATTTTAATGATCCTTTGCCTGATGTTTCAAGAAAACAAATATCTCAGTTACGAATCTAATTATCACCTGTGTAAAGAGAATGAAAACTATCAACTCTTGGCGACAGATTGTGGGCAACAAACACTCAAATATGTCGATAGATGCTTCAAGGCATTTTTTAAGTTGCTCTCGATGAAAAAAGAAGGAATCTTTCAGGAGAAAATTAACCTACCTAAGTATTTGCCAAAAGACGGTTTTTTCCCTTTGATTATTCCGATTAGAGCAAGACATAATTTTGCTAAAGATGATTGGAAATTTAAGATTCCTACATCTCGCAAATATACAAGAGAACATGGTTCTGTCTACTTGACAATTCCTCCGAATTTGAGAGGATATCGGCTCAAGGAAATCCGAATACTGCCAAAACAAAAAGGTAGATTCTTGGATGCTGCATTTGTTTATGAGTCCAAAGATGAGCAGATAAATGTTAACACTAATAGAGCAATCTCTATTGATTTGGGATTGAACAATTTGGCTACAGTTGTTAGCTCTACAGACGAATCTTTTATCATTGATGGACGTTGGCTTAAATCTAAAAATCAATGGTTTAATAAACGTCGAGCTAAACTTGTTTCTCACAAAGATAAACAAGGCATCAATCATCTCACCAAAAAAGAAGCTTGGTTGTCTTATCGGCGCAAAAATCAAGTAAATGATTACTTGAGTAAAGCAGCTAAATACATCATCGATTTCTGTCTTAGTAGAAAGATTGGAACGATTGTTGTGGGCTATAACCCGACGCTTAAACAAAATAGCAATATGGGCAAACGCAATAATCAGACGGCAGTTGCTCCACTTGGGGAGACCCCAAGACCGCACTGCCTCAACTTTGTTCAAATTCCAATCTTTACCCTTCGTGTCAAGCTGAAAAGCCTCTGTGAGCGATATGGGTTGAACTATGTTGAACAAGAAGAATCTTATACTTCCAAAGCATCTAGCCTTGATCGTGACCAAATACCTGTTTACAATGCCGATAATCCCGTCAAACCTAAGTTTTCTGGTAGACGAGTAAAACGAGGATTGTATAAGACAAGGGATGGTCATTTAATTAACGCTGATTGTAATGGAAGTTTAGGAATCGGTCTTAAAAGCAAGCACAAACTCAGTTTTGAGCGAGTGTCTAGGGTCTGCTTGACGCAGCCTGTAAGGATTAACTTCCTTCGAGAATCCCCCGTTATAGCGACGAGAGGAGCTTAACGGTGGGAGCCGTCAACCCATTGTCAATTACACCGATCCACGCTATTGTGGCCGCCACACTTCCACTCCATCACAAAGATCCGTTTGACAGAATGATCATCGCTCAGGGACAAAGCGAAAATCTCCCTATTTTGACCAATGATGGTTTGTTTCATTCCTACGATATCACTATTATCGAGATAACCTAGTGCCGGTTGGCGGAAATAACCCGTCAGTCACTCAGGATCTTTAAAAGCCTTAAATTTCCAAACGAATGGCTTGGCAAAATGTTGATTAAAATAATCAATAAAATTGAGAATTTTTTGGGATAGCTCTTCAGTTGAACGGAAACTACTTCTTCTGAGTAAACTTCTAACCAATATAGATTTTGAATCTGAGGGACTATTTTCGCCAGGCGGCACTAGTTTATCAGTGAATATTTAACAATTATGGCGTTTCTCAGACTCATGAGGTACACCTAACTCCTGTCTCCTGCCCCCTGCCTTCTGCTTCAAAGAGATAACTTTTGTACCTCAAAAGTATGGGAAGTGCTATAAATGTTGATTATTCTTGGCTAACATCGGTAGCCGAAAGTTTTTCCATGTTCCAAAAAGCACCCCCTAATGCCGAATATTGAATCCCATCAAAACGATTTTTAACCGCCGCTAAAGAATAGGGATTAACTAAATAAATAAACGGTAAGTATTCTGATACTAATTCTTGTGCTTCGTTATAAATTTCTTTGCGTTTATTCATATCTACTTCCTGAGATCCAGCAATATACAATTGCTCGATTTTCTTTTCCCACTCCGTAACCACTCTTTCTGTAATTGGTTGGCTTCCGGGTTGGGGTTGTTGGTTGAACATATGTAAGTTGCCATCGGTGTACCAAATATTAGGAGAATGGGGTTCATTTCCCCCTGTAAAACCGATAATATGAGCCTCCCAATCTAACGAATTACTAAGCTTATCTACCAAAACGTTGAACGCTAAAGGACTAAAATTAACCTTAATCCCTAGTTTCCCTAAATCTTCTTTAATTTGCGCTCCCATCGCTTCTCTAATCTTGTTTCCTGCATTAGTGATTAAATTAAATTCAACTTTATTGCCTTTACTATCTGATAATTCTCCTGCTTCGTTATAAATAAAACCTTCCTGTATTAATAATTCTTTGGCTTTTTCGGGGTCATAGTTATACCCTTCCAGCGATTTATTATAGTAAGGTGATTGGACAGAAACTTGTGTATTTTGAGGACTGCCTAAACCTCGATAAATATTATTAATAATTCGAGGTCTATCAATTCCATAAGCAACTGCTTTACGAAAATTAAGATTATTAAACCATTCAGACTTAATGGGATCAACTAAAGGTTGATTATCCCTTTTTCCTCGATTTTGATTAAAAGAAATGAACACAGTCCCGTAAGCAGAACCACCGTTATAGATAGTGAAATTACCTCTATCCTCTTCTGTTTTTAATAAGGAAAAATATTCAGGGGTGACACTAATAGAGTCTAAACTACCGGAGCGAAATTGTAACAAAGAAGTATCCGTTGATTCGACAATTGCCCAAACAACATTCTCAATATTAGGTAACTGATTTCCTTGTTGATCTTTTTTCCAGTAATAAGGATTTTTTTCAAAAATAACCCGTTGACTGGTAATGTATTCTTTGAGTTTATAAGGACCATTAACAACAATTTCTTCTGGGGGTGTATCTGTTCCCCAGGTTGATAAAAATTTGGGACTCCCTTCTCCATCGGTTTCTTCTATAGTTTGACGTAGAATATGAGCAGGTAAAATGGGAACACCAGCATTATCTAAAAACGGGGCAAAGGGTTCTGTTATTTTAAACTCTATACGTCGATCATCTAACTTTTTGATACTAGGAAAATCCCCTTGACTTCCGACTCGAAAACTATCTCGGTAGTTGTTAGGAATTTTTTCGTTTAAATATAAATCATTGTAAGAAAAAATAACATCATCGGCGGTTAAAGGTTCCCCATCAGACCACTTCAAACCTTCTCTTAAGGTAAAAACAATCGTTAATTTATCCTCAGAAATATCCCAAGATTCTGCTAAAGCTGGTTCTTTTTCTGCAGTTAAAGGATTTTCCGTAATTAACCCTTCGTAAGTTAACCCAAAAATATTAGGAGATTCTTGCGATAAGACAGCATTAAAGGTTTTAGGATCGCTTAAAATTGATAAAACTACTTGGTTTTGATTACCAGTACCAGCACAAGCGGTTAAGGTTAACATAGAAAACCCTACTAATATTAGGGTTAAAAGTCTTCGATAAATTGTTTTAATTTTACCTAAATCTTTCATATTTTCCCAGTCTAAATTGATAGTTAATAACGAATACGGGGGTCAATGTAAGCGTTAATCAAATCGATCAAAATGCTAACCACCACTACAATAGCCCCGAAAAATACCATAATACCTTGTACTGTGGGATAGTCTCTCACATCGATCGCCTGATACAAACGGTTTCCTAACCCTGGCCAAGAAAAGGTAACCTCTGTTAATACCGCACCCCCCAATAGGGCTGCAAACGTCAACCCAAAGACAGTAATAACAGGGATAAGAGCATTCTTTAAGGCGTGGGCCAATAAAATTCGTCTTTCGGGTATACCTCTCGCCCTAGCGGCTTCTACGTAGTCTGCTTGCAAGGTTTGTCTGAGGTTTACCCTCACCATGCGCTCAAAAATACCACTTAATAATAGACCCAATGTAAAACAGGGTAAAATTAAGTAGTAGGTTGAGGTGAAAAACTGCCCCAAATTACCGCTAAAAAGGCTATCAATGGTGTAAATTCCTGTCACTCCATTAGGGGGGGTTTGATTAATAGGAAAACGGGTTCCTAAAGGAAACCAACGCAACTGTACCGCAAAAATTAATTGAAACACCATTCCTACCCAAAAGATGGGCAAAGAATAGGTAATAATACCAAAAAGTCGTCCCCCGACATCAACAAATGTATTGGGTCGAGAGGCTGATAAAATACCGATAGTGACACCAATAGCAATGGCTACTACCATACTGTAAAAAGTTAGTTCTGCTGTTGCAGGAAAATGCTGAGTAATAATATCCCAAACAGATTGCCCTTGACTGGTGACAGAGGTTCCTAGATTTAAACTGAGAAGTTGACCCAAATAAGCGAAATATTGTAACCATAAAGGCTTATTTAGCCCCAAACTTTCTCTTAAAGCCTCTTTTGTTGCTTCTGGCGCACGATTTCCTAAAATAGCATCGGCTGGATCTCCAGGAGTCGCCCGCAACAGCAAGAAAACCAGAGTAACAATAGTCCATACCATCAGAGGGGCAAGGAGAAGACGAGCCATTATATAGTATTGTATCGCTTTAGAACGGGACATAAGAGCAATGGTATAAGAGTTACAATATTATTTACTTTAGACGGGACAATAGGTCAAGCTATTAAAACACTACTAACAGTGACATCCTCCCAACCCTGACCGCTCAGGCGGTACAGGGTAGGCTTCCTCATATCACTACGAGGCTTTCCTGCTTCTACGGGAGGCTCTAGATGACTTTTTAGGGACATCCCCGATAACCTCGTCCTCCACAGGCAGCTTGACCCCCAGTCCGAGGGCTGCAAGTCCACGTTGCTCGACTACCATGGCCGCAGCAACGTCTCTATCAGTTATAAAACCGCAACTAGAGCATTTATGCACTCGTTGAGATAACTCTTTTTTACCTGTTACCACTCCACAATTAGGACAGGTTTGACTTGTTAGGTTGGCATCAACTTTTTCAAAATAGACATCTCGTTTCCATGCGACGTGCTTTAATATTTCAAGAAAACTACCAAAGCCAGCATCCAAAGTATGTTTACATAACATTCCTTTAGACATAGCTTTTAGGTTTAAATCTTCGGCAAATATTA
>NZ_JARVCN010000008.1:0-16496 GCF_038442745.1 Crocosphaera sp. Alani8 | reverse complement strand
TTTGTCCCCTAACTTTCGGCGAGTCCCCCCAGACTTTTTGAGAAGCTTCATTATTATCTCTCGGTAAATCAAAGGAAAATCGTCCTTCAAAGTCTCCAATTTCGTTCTGAAAGGAGTTACCAATACTACCAGAAGTTAGACGAGTGATTAGTTGATCTTTTCCTGAAAAACTCGTTACCATCTGTAAACGAATTTTACTGGTAAAAACTGTTTGTGCATCTAAATCTCTCGTTCCAGTTCCATTATTAATATCGTCTCCAAAAGCATCTGCTAAGTTAAAAACAATATCCCCTTGTAATTTGGTTGTTGTGGAAAATTGATGGTCTTCTAAATAGGCAGTTCTTACCTCTAAATTATCAATTCTTGCCCCTAAAGCCATTAATTCTTGTTCAAATTCTTGAGCAAGTCGCTTCATTTTTTCAATGTCTTCTCTGAGGACAGCAACATTTTCTTGTAGTAGTCTTTCAATGGTATTTAAACAAGCATTTAAACCGGCGGCAAACTCCCAACGACTGACACTTCGTTCCCCTCGAAAAGTGCGGTCAGGATATCCTGCAATACATCCATACCTTTCCACTAAGCTCCGTAACGCTTCATAGGCCCAAGCAGTAGGACTAATATCCCGTAACTCCGAAACACTGGTTACTTGGTTCATGGAGTTAGATGTGCTGTTAAAAGTTTTGTGACGGGGACGGGGTTTAGAAAAAGGGCTTTGAGTCGGCCTCTGAGGTAAAATGGTGGGTGTTGATTCCGGAATGGAAACCTCGTTGGCCTTGACAGATGTTGTTAATAACGAGAGTCCGGCAACAAGGAAAGAATAGGGAAGCAAACACCGCAAAATATGTTGATTCATTTTAAAACTAAAACCTCACACCAAAAATTAATTAAGGCTTGACCTTAACTTAAAGTATACATAACTTACAGAGGTAGTAAATCACAATTGTATAATTAGATACAAAATCATAACTTACAATGTAGAAAATGCAGTCTCTTTATGTATTATTTGCAATTTAGATAAGCGATCGCAGCTTATACTAAATCAGGTTCTTAAACCCATCTTATCTTCTGGAAAAGGCAGGACGTAGGAGTTAAATTTTAGGTTGTTCTATTCAATCAAAAACAGCAGCTTAGTCACCATTAATGTGAACAACAATCTCTCGTTGATGACTTCGTTTACGGTGTTCCCAAAGATAAATACCTTGCCAAGTTCCTAACACTAATTTACCGTTATAAATAGGAATTTGTTCTGATGTTTTTGTTAACACAGAACGAATATGAGCCGGCATATCGTCAGCACCTTCTGCACTATGTTCATAAAGTTTAGAATCTTCAGGAACTAGCTTAGAAAAAAAGCTTGTTAAGTCTACTAAAACGTCGGGATCAGTATTTTCTTGAATAATTAAAGAAGCAGACGTATGACGCACGAAAATAGTACATAAACCCGTCGAAATTCCTGATTGATTGACAACATTTTCAACGTCACCAGTAATACGATGAAAATCTTTTCCTCTTGTGCGAATAGTTAATAGCTGTTGATGATGATTCATTAAGTCCTTAACCCTGATCAACTAAAAGATGTTAATTATGATGCCAAGTTGTCACCCCGGCAGCTTTATCCACTAAGACAATACCTTGCTCCTTTAACTGATCTCGAATGCGATCGCTTTCTGTAAAATTCTTATTTTTTCTCGCTTCTTTTCTTTGTTCAATTAAGGTTTCAATTTCAGTATCATCTAAACCATTACTCTCTCTAGGTTTCAACTGATTTTCATCTGCTTCTAACCCTAAAACATGAGCCAATGATCTCAAAGTGTACCATTGTTTTTGTAATAATTCCGAAGACGTTTCAGTGTTTCCTTGATGCACTAATAAATTACGTTCTTTGCGTAAATCTTTGGCTATTTCAAACAAAACTGCTAAGCCACCGGCAAAGTTAAAATCATCATTAACTGCCTCTTGAAATCTTTGTACAAACTCAGGTAGTAACTCAGGTAAATCTCGTTTAAACCCTAATTTACTGCCGTATTCAAAGCCAAATAATAACCCTTCTGATAAAGTATGCCAACCATTAGTCGCTGCTGCCAATGCTTCATCCGTAAAATCCACAGGCTTGCGATAATGTGCCTGTAAAATGAATAATCTGACGGCCATTGGTTCAAATTTTTCCAACAACTCTCGAATCGTTGTGAAATTGCCCAAGGACTTGGACATTTTTTCCCCACTCACCTTAACCATGCCATTATGTAACCAATAACTGGCTAAAGCTTTCCCTGTCACAGCTTCTGACTGGGCGATTTCATTTTCGTGGTGAGGAAAAATTAGGTCACTTCCCCCCGCATGAATATCAATACTTTCTCCCAGTATTTCCCTAACCATAGCAGAACATTCAATATGCCATCCAGGGCGGCCTTTGCCCCAAGGAGAGTCCCAAGCAGGTTCCCCAGGTTTAGCCCCTTTCCAAAGAGCGAAGTCAGCCGCATCTTTTTTCTTGCTGGCTTCGGGATCTTCTACTACTACCCTACCACTAGCACCGGCTTGTAAGTCTTCTAGTTTACGGCCAGAGAGTTTTCCGTATTCTTTAAAGCGACCAACATCATAATAAACATCCCCTTGGGAAGCATAAGCGTATCCCTTAGTTTCCAACTCCGACACTAGGCGTTGAATACCTTTGAGGGTATGGGTTGCCCGAGGATAAGCGTCAGCTTTCTGCACCCCCAGACGTTCCATGTCTTCAAAATACGCCTCAATGAACCGTTCTGACACCGCCTCCATAGTGGTTTTTTCTCGTCTAGCGCGGTTCAAAATCTTATCATCAATATCGGTAAAATTCTGAATGTAAGTCACTGTATAGCCACACCATTGCAAATAATGTCTCACCACGTCCCAAACAATACAAGTCCTTGCATGACCTAAGTGACAATAATCATATGTCGTAATGCCACAGCAGTACATTTTCACCGTATCTTTTTCAATGGTGGTGAAAGGTTCTTTCTTGCGGGTTAAAGTGTTGTATACAGTGAGTGTCATTTGCCATTTTGATGGAATTGAGTTGATAGGTGGCTAGATAGCCTCCTATTAACTTAACATAAGTATTCAGCCACCCGCTAAGATATGGAAGAGGTGAGCATCGGTTTAATTTAACTCACCTTCGATCAACACACAAAGAAAGCTGATGACCTGAGTTAGAGATCTAGAGAATTTATAGAAAATTTGTCACCGAGCATCCCCATGACGAGGAAACTTTCGCTGGTTCCCTCGTCAAGTTTAGGAGTCTCAAACACCTATCATCTTCTCACAAAAGACTTAACTCCCAACTGAGGTTGATGGGCTTTTCTCTATTCTATGATCTCTCAATCTTAAATCTTCCTTCTATGGGTTAGTTTTAAGCTGATGGCTGACTGCTAATAGTTAAATACTTATAACTGAAGGAGGGATTATTTTCGATGCCAAGACACCTGGGGTAGAATTTGCTCTTTGTCAACCCTTCCCTTATATTTCTCAGCAAAATTTAACAAAGAATCTAGAAGAGAATCAGACAGATAATGGGGTTGTAAACCTAAATCTAATAACTTAGTATTTTTGGCGTTGAAATAGTGTTCTTCTAATTCAACTCTGGGGTTTTCTAGGTTATTGATTTCCACATCTAAACCGATAGCATTCCCTGCTTTTTTCACCATTAAAGCCAAATCTTTAACACTGAATAACTCAGTAAACTGGTTAAAGACACGGAATTTTCCTTCATCTGCTGGGTTATTAATGGCAATCTCAATACATCTGACTGTGTCTCGGATATCTAAAAATCCCCTGGTTTGTCCACCCTTACCATACACCGTCAAAGGATGACCGATCGCAGCTTGAATACAAAAACGGTTTAGAGCAGTACCAAAAACCCCATCGTAGTCTAGACGGTTAATGAGCATTTCGTCCATGCCCGTTTCTTCCGTTAACACCCCATAAACCACCCCTTGGTTCAAATCAGTGGCCCGTAAACCCCAAATTTTACAGGCAAAATGGATATTATGGCTATCGTGTACCTTGCTCAAATGGTAAAAACTACCGGGTTGTTTGGGATAGGGTAAAGTGTCTTTGCGTCCGTTGTGTTCGATGGTAATATACCCTTCTTCGATATCAATATTCGGTGTACCGTATTCTCCCATTGTTCCCAATTTAACGAGGTGACAGTCTGGGAAATCTTCTTTCATCGCGTAGAGAATATTAAGGGTTCCCACTACATTATTCACCTGGGTAAACACCGCGTGTTCCCTGTCAATCATGGAATAAGGAGCAGAACGTTGTTCTCCAAAATGGACGATAGACCCCGGCTCAAACTGCTGTAAGGTCTGACTTAAAAAGCTATAATCGGTAATGTCCCCCACAAACAAGTCAATGGTTTTCCCCGTCAACTCTTGCCAACGTTGAATGCGTTTCTGAATAGGGGCGATGGGAGTTAGGGTATCTACTCCTAGCTTAGAGTCCCAATAGCGTCGACTCAAATTATCTAGAATACCAACATCATACCCTTGATTGGAAAGATGTAGGGCAGTTGCCCAACCGCAATAACCGTCACCGCCAATAACAAGAACTTTCATACTGACTCTAATAAATAAATTTGCTGATCTCAGGTAACAATACCAGGACTCGGCACTCCCTAGACCATTGAATATCCAAACTTTTGTGCCTAATAGGTCAGTTTATCACCTAAGAGGGAACACTTAAGCAATACTATTAAATTTTTATTTCATTCTTGTTGTGGTGATCTCCAAGGAACTCCGAATTAGGACAAGCTTAGGTTAATTTATTCGCCAAGCTGCGATCGCCAAACTTAACCAACCAATAATAAATGCTACCCCACCAATCGGGGTTATTGCTCCTAACCATTTAATCCCCGTCAAACTCAAAGCGTAAAGACTGCCTGAAAAGATCAGAACACCAATAATAAAAGCATATCCTGCGCTAATCATGGTTACTGGGGCCATTTCTACCCGAGTTAGGAGTAAAGCTATCAATACTAAACCTAGGGCGTGATACATTTGGTATCGTGTTCCTGTCTCAAATATCTCTAGATAGCGATCGCTTAATTTATTTTTCAGAGCGTGGCTAGCAAATGCGCCTCCTGCTACGGATAAAGCCGCTAAAATTGAACCGATAAAAAGAAAAATTTTGCTCATATTCTGTAACAAAAAAACTGATCATTGATAACTGTTTAATTATGACTTGATGCTAACTTATCTGCCCATCTTGTGGTTTCTGGTAAGCGATATTTCGTTAAACAAGCCATCACATAATCTAAGGCTGTGGGTAAACTAATTTTATGTCCAATGGAAACATAAATGGGTTTAACATTTTTTCTTGATCTTAACACGGCTCCAATGAGTTCTCCTTTGTCAATTAAGGGTTGCCAACTACCTTTTTCTGAGGCAACTTCTTCGTGTTTTCCGATCAACAGAGATTTAGCAACCCCAATAGTAGGACAATCGAGCAAAATACCTAAATGAGAAGCAATACCTAAGCGTCGAGGGTGTGCTATCCCTTGTCCATCACAGAGAATGATGTCAGGAATAATTGTGAGTTTTTCTATGGCTTTTAACAAAGCCGGAATTTCTCGAAACGATAAAAAATTAGGTATGTAAGGGAAGGTTGTCGGTATTAATGCGGTTTGACTTTCTACTAATTCTAAACTGGGGAATTTTAATACTGCGATCGCTGCTTTGGTAATTTTATAATTATCTTGAAACGCCACATCGACTCCTGCTACATAATTTACTTTATTTATTTTCTCTTGCATTATTATTTTTTTTACTAATTCTTGTTGTATTATTTTTGCTTCATCTAGGGATTTAGGGTGTAAATAGTGTTCTTTTATTTTCATTATTTTTAGCTCAACAAAAATCTAAGCTCCTACAAGATTTTCCTCGAGGTGCGTTCTAGTCTTATTTCAGTAAATTCTTGATTTTTGTTCTTATTTTCTTTCCAAGAGGGGCAACTTTTTGGGCAGATTTTTGCTTCCTAAGCAATAAATATTCTTGAAAAATTTTATTTTCCTGAAGTGGAATTAAATTATGTTCTTTATCTATTCTTTCTAAAAACTTTTCTGGTGAATATTGCTCTGCTATCTCCCTAAAAAAGTTTGGTGGATAATTATTTTTATTGTTCCAGTAATTGATAATGTTGTCGATCATCATATTTACATCAGAGGCTACAAATTCTCCTGGTATCATTTCTTTTGTTCCTACACTATCAAAACAGAAAACAGGTAAATTACAGGCTAGTGCTTCAAAAGCAACAATGGGAGATGGATCATCACGACTACTCAATAAGAAGATATCGTATTCAGGAAAGCGAGCAGGCAAATCATTGACAAAGCCTAGAAAATTGCAATTTTCAGGAATATCAGGATAATACTTCTTGATTTCTTCTAACGATGAACCAAACCAATAACCACTACAATTTAAGTGACTATAATTGTTCGATAATTCTTCGCAAACTTTACAAAAATAATCAGTCCCTTTTCTAAAAAAACTTTCGATATTAGCAATACTTCCAGAACCTAATATTTTAATATTATTAGACTCATTTCTAAGCGAATGTTTGCTGTATTGCTTAATATCAATTGCTTCTGTTACAATTAAAACATCTTCGTAATTTCTTTTAAAAATATACATAATTAGTTGTTTAGCTTGAGAAAATGGAACCCAATGTTTAACATATTTCTGTTGGAGCATTAGATTGATTTTTTCCCATTGCTCAGAATTAAATTGAGAAAAATGGAGGTTCAGTTGCCAAGCCATTTCATGCCAATAAATAATAACTGGTAGATTTGTTTTTTTTGCGTATTCCAAAGCATAAATTGCATTATCACTCAGAAGAGAACAACAGCCGTTAAATAAGATAGTTATATTTTCATTATCTGTTTTTTCTACTAATTGCTGTTTAAATTTTTCTGGAGGTGAATGTACAAATATATAATCTGAATGGGGATAAACTGCTTTTGGGCTAAGAAATACATTATAAACACTTGTACAAGGACTAATACTTCTATCTTTGGGATGATGGGAAACGAGCAAATATTTCGTTTTAACCGATTGATCAATACTATCCATAATGTTAATATGCGAATGAGGTTGTTAATAATTACTGATCGATGACTTTATTATATATTTCTAGGGTTTTGTTGGCTATATGTGTCCAATTCAAATAAGTTTCTGCAAAATTCCTCGCAGCTTTGCTTCTCTTAACTTGTTCTTGTCGGTTTTCTGCCAATTCTAAGATTGCGTTAACAAATCCATCTACATCTCCAATCTGTAATAATTCAGCGAAGTCGCTTCTTGTGTAATCCCGTAACCCTCCTACATCGTTAGAAATCACAGGAAGACCACAGGATATGGATTCTACTAAGGCATTATTAGCTGTGCAATCTAATATTGGCAAGACTAACATTGTTGCTTGCTGATAAAGTTTACGTAATTGTTCGTCGGAAATGCCTCCATACCAATGAACTTGCTCATGACGAGCAATACTAATCAGTTTTGAGTTAGTTTGGGTTCGGTTTTTATTAGCAAGAAGAATATCAAAATGAATATGAGGATTTTGTGCAAGAACTTTTTCAATAACCACAGCTAAGGTATCCAAATCTCGAAGATGTTTCCCAGAAAAGATACATCGGATTAATTTTTTATCATTTTGATTATCGTCCGATGGACAGAAAAAATTTGTATCAACTCCGTGGGGAATAAAAAATACTCGTCCAGGCAAATATTGTTCAAAATAAGCAACTTCTTTACTGCCAACTACTATTAAGGCATCTAAGTTAGTCAGTCTTTTAGGATGCTTATGTAATAGTCGCCACCACCCACCCGGTTGATGGCATGTCCCTATTATTTTGCACGACAAACGTTCCTTCCAATTAGGTAAAATCCCCAATTGATTTTCTACATAAGTTACATGAATTAAATTAGGATGCCACTGTAAACTTGTAAAAATAGTCTTTATTTCTGCTGTGGTACTATCGAGGGCATACATAGGACTTCCTTTAGGGTTTTTCCCAACTCTTTGTACTATTGAGCGCAAAATTTTTTTTCTAGGTTGTCCTGGACGTTGCAACACACTTTTGTGTGCGTCATTAGGAAGAATTGTGGACATAGACTCACACAGTTGATCATAACCACTATGTTTACCCATCCAATCAAAACGCCTTCTTACCCAGAGAATCTTCGGGTTCATCTTCGTTAATTTTCCTCTTTTTCTGAATAATTAAAAGCAACTATATTAGATTTCGCTTTCATATCCTAGTGTACATAAAATTTGCCCCGCTATTTCTTGAAAATAAATAGTTTCCTGTTTGGAGAAATATTTTTCCCAGTCACCGGGTTTTCCAATGAAGTTTTTGCGGTATTTTATCAGTTGCTGTTGTGATAAATATTGACTGTTAAATATCTCAATTGCTTGTTGGATAATTGTTGATGATACCTCCACTCCCAATCTCATCATTAAACTAGCTAATGTTTCTTCTGGTATGGCTAGTAAGTCTTCATAGCGAATAATAGCAGTTGGTTGATTATCTAGGGAAGTTTGAACATGAGAAACCCACTCCGATACATGACTATGTAAAAACCTAGAAAAAGGAGACAGTTCCAACTTAGTAGATAACTTTTCAAGTCCTAGTTTTCGAGACACTTTACTTGTAAAAGTTCTCTGGCGAATATGGGGGTTACTTTTATCTTTAGGAAATTTTTGCTTATGATAATAACATAGCATCAAGTCACGACCATCACGAACCATATAGATAACAGGAGTCTTAGTTTGGGTTGCGATGTTAATTCTGTTTGTTCTCATAACTTTCCCCGAATCAACCTCATAGCTTGGATGGGTTAAATTTCCTTTAAGATAGGATTGTAGGTCTTTATCTTGAAGTAAATTATTAGGGTAATCTAAATCAGAGTATTCTGTATTAAAGCAATAGGCTAACAGATAGGCTAACCAATGGGTCTGAGACTCGGGATATCCAACTACATACATATTCAGCGGAGGTGTTATTTGTCTAGAAGTTGTTCAAAATTGCTTCCTCGTAAGGTATCACAAACTTCCTCGTAATTTTCAACAATATCTCGAAGATTATCAGAGTTCATTTTTACTATATCAGTGGTTAATAGTCCAGAAGATGGTATTTCTAAAAATTCAAGGATTGTCTGTATTTCCTCTTTTTGATTGTTTATCAAGGATTCATAGCTAACCTCAATATTGTCTGTCTCCCTACACCAATCACGATAGTGAGACACTTTTTTTTCCATCTTTTCTAGTTCGAGTTTAAGTTTGTGAATATCTAAATTTATTTTTACAATGGGCAACTTTTCGTCAGAAGCCCAAATACCTCTTTTTCTGGCAGTTTCTCGAGAAACAAGGGTTTTTAGTAAATTGAGCCTGGTATTATGAATAACCTTTACTCCATTGTTTCTAACCCATTGTAAAACTTCAGGTATCATTCGGTCTTGGGAATACATAAACTTAAAACCGACGGCATTAACATGGGTTGGAGATGTGTAAATTTCTGTTAAATATTTATTAATAAGCTGTTTTGGAAAAAACTGATGATTTATCTTTGCGATAATTGACTTGTTTTTATATTTTTCGTAGCCAATTTCAAAATGTTTTGCAACTTTAGCACGTTTAGATCGGTTAACAAGATCTTTTTGAAATAACTCGGAATAACATTCTATTTGGTTATGACTGGATAAGAGATGGGCTAAAAAAGTTGAGCCAGTACGTTGCGTTGTAAGAATAATAAATTTAATACTCATTAATTTTTACTTAGTTTAATGTTTTTTGATAACCATATTTTACCAGTGAATAATCAGCAAAGGAAGCAGCAATTAACTTATCGCTAATTGTAAATTTTGTCTCCCATTGACCAATTCCTTTTTTTGTAATCTGGTGTTGTTGCGAAACATCGCGCGAACCTGCTTCCCAGCTAGGAATATCGTGTTTTTTTTGTCCATAGTTTAAAACATCATCTGACCAAGGTTCATCTATAAAATAGAGAATTTTTTCCAAAATGATACGAGGTTCTTCAACTAAATCTTCGTAACGAATTTGACAAACATCTAAATTGTATTCTTGCTGCCATTTTTCAAATTGTGTTATCCATAAACACCATCTTCTTAGTGCATTTAAACGAGTATTTCTCGCCTTTTCCCCTTTATTTGACAGGTTTAAATTTTTCCCCCAAGTTTCTTTTTCTTTGTAAGATGAGCAAGCTACATCCCGACCATCCCGAATAATATGAATGTATTTACTATTAGGAAATAATTGGACGAGGAAGGGAATTTCTGTAATATGGTCGGGGGTTTTTTCCAACCATCTCTTTTTTCCTTGTGCTTGAGCATAAGAACTCAAAATGTTAGAAAATGCCTCCCCTAATATTAAAGCGACATTCTCCTCTGATAAACCGCTAAAGTTAGCCACTGGCCCTCGTTGATCTTTCACTAGAGAATGGTACAAATCTTTAAAGGAAGTTGTTTGACCGTAACTTCCGGCTGTCCAAGGACATTCTGGGCCTACTGCGAGATTAGGATGAGAATCTAGCATAATTCTTAGTAAAGTCGTGCCAGATCGTGGCACACCCAGGATAAATAATTCTGAAGACATCTTTCTAATCACTTTTATATAACAAGTCAAATTTTAAAAGGCTAGGAAACTCTTTGTCGGATACAATGTTTTCACTTCCCTTAAAAGTTACCATTGGTAATCAAAGTAAGAAATTTCTTTAGCAAATACCTTAGCAATCCTTTCCTTATCCTTCTCAGATAAAATATCTTTGTAACTACGCTTATCCTTTCTATAACCTCCTTTTGCATTGGGAAGATTAGGGACTCCTTGTAACCCAATGCGTTCCTTAATTTCTTTTAAGGATTCGTCTAAATATTCGTATTTGAATACTTTATCAACTACTATATCTGAGGAGCGGGTGTAAAGTTTAAAGCCTTTAATCTTTTCGATGCTTATTGAGTGTACAAAATCTGTGATCGATAGTTGAGACTTACCTTGACGAGTAGTTATAAAATAATAATAAGATACCACTTTGTCCCATGGATTTCTTTCAAAGCAAAATTTGAAATAAGAGTTCCATATTTTCTGATCAACATATTTCATTATGTATGAGGCACTAGCATGGTTATAAAACTCGAGTCTCTCTCGATCCTGTATTGCTTGTACAAAATCACTCATTGAATATTTAGTGAGGGGGATTTTATAATTTTGAGGACCTCTGTAATTTAGTTTTTTCCTTATAAGTTCATCCTCGGGAATAATAGGAGTAATAACATCATCTGGACCGCAATATTTTGACAAGGCAATCTCTATAGATGTGCCAGCAGTTTTTTCAGTTTTTATAAAAATAAACTTATTTTTATGGGATATTATCATAAGACTATACCAATTTCGCTTAGCTTAATAATTTGCTGTACTATGACTGTGATGAATTTGTAATTTATGATGCTGTTTCTACTATTTCCCAATCACCACAAAGTTGAACAGGTGCATAGCCAAAAAAATCTCCCACCACTCTGAACGGAGAACAATTGTACCTTTTGCATAAAACTTCCCCTCCTTTGAGAGAATTGGGGTTATGACTCAGTATATTAATAGCAAGAGCATATCGACCTGGATTTAAGTTAACTTCGTTGAAGCGGACTGTCACCGTCATCAAATTACCAGTATTTGCAATTTCAGAACTGTTAGCTGATGAATAACATTGCAAAACATTTTGTAACTCTTGGTTAATAATTGTTACACAAAATACAACTGAGCTAAAGGTAGGAGCAATTTTACAGGTGATAGCAACCCCCATACTGTCCATATAACGGATTTCTGTAGCTTCTTTTTGACCATTACTTTCAAGTTTTACATCATTAATGATGGCTTTTCCATTTCCCATGACAACATTTTCTTCTTCTCCTTGAAAGTAAGAATAAAACTTATCAATCCCTTGAGGAACGTCTTTACCTTGAAAAACAGGTTGTCCATGATCCATCACTAAAATGTCAGAACAGACTCGATTAATTTGGGGCATACTGTGGGAAACCAATACAACTGCTGCATTTTCCATCATTCTATAAATGCTATTAAAACACTTGGCTCGGAATCCTACGTCTCCAACCGCTAGGACTTCATCTAATAACAATACGTCGGGTTCCATTTGAGCAGCAATGGCAAAACCGAGACGAACTTTCATCCCAGAACTATAATTTACCACTGGTGTGTCAATAAAGTCTTCTAACTCAGAAAAATCAATAATAGCATCTAGTTTCTTATCAATTTCTGCCTTGGTAAAACCCAAAACTGCTCCTCTACTATAGATATTTTCCCTACCTGTTAAAATAGCGTTAAATCCAGCACTCAGTTCAATTAGGGCTGAAATTCTTCCTCTCATTTCAATTCTTCCCCTATCGGGTTTGATCAGTCCATTAAGAATTTTTAAGAGAGTACTTTTTCCTGCTCCATTGGGTCCTATTAGTCCCAAACACTCTCCCCGACGTAACTCAAAGGAAACACCATTTACTGACCAAAATTCATCGTCCCTGAGTTGATGTTCATATTTGCGGGCTGTCGCTTCTGACATGATATCCTGAAAACCATACCACAGAGATCTCTTGAGATCACGACAAAACTTTTTCGAGACATTATTAACCTTAATTAATGGTTCATCAGCCATATAACGTAAAATCTCCTTATTAATGAATGTCGATTCAAAAGTAGAATGTTGCTTATCTAAAAATCAGTATTTTTACTAAATACCATCAACAATAAACCAAAAGGACTTCTTTGGTCTTCCTTAACAAAATATCATAAACTTAGGAAAATAGGTAAGTAATTGTGCAATCAAAATTTTTGTACAAATAAACTACAATAAATTAAATTCTTACTCTTGAATAATTTTGTTTTGTTCTACCAATTCCCAAGCTAGTTTTGCCGCACCTACCATTCCGGCTCGATTACCCAATCTTGCGGTTAATAACTGTAGACTTTCTCGGGAACTGGCTAAAACCCTTCTTTCTATTTCCTCTCGGGTAGCTGGAAAGAAAAAGCGAGTGCTACCGCTAATACCTCCCCCAATGACGATCGCTTCTGGGGTCAACACATAAATTAAACTAGCTAAACCGGCACCCAATAAACAACCATAACTCTCCCAAAACTCCAGAGTTTGTTTATCCCCTTTTTCAGCTAATTCTCCGAGTTCTGCCGGCTCTTTACCAGTCATGCGACGAATGGCTCCAATGGAGCCGTACTGTTCTAAAGATCCATTATTACCGCTATTACAAACGGGGCCGTCAAAATTGAGTGTAATTAACCCCAACTCTCCGGCTGACCCTAAATGGCCTGTAAAAAGATGACCATTGAGGATAATGGCCCCACCAACTCCGGTTCCCAGAGTTAACACGATCAGGTTTTGATAGTCTTGACCTGCACCTAACCAAGCTTCCCCTAAACCAGCACAGTTGGCATCGTTGGCGATGGTTGTGGGTAGTCCTGTTTTCTCTTCTAACCAGTCTGCCAGGGGAACGTTTTGCCACCCGGCCAAGTTGATAGCAACTTTAGCGATTCTACCATTCTTGTCAGCAGGGCCAGGAGTTCCCACTCCCAAGGCGAGACAACCAGCATCGGGAGCTAGGTGAGCGATCGCTTCCACCATCGCTTCTAGAACTGCGGGAGGGGTTGCTGGTTGGGGAGTCGGGACGGTTAGGGAGTTGATGCAAGTTCCATCCACTAAGAACTGTCCCAGTTTGATAGCGGTACCACCGAGATCAAGGCCAATAACTGATAGTTTTTCCATATTAGTAAAAGTCTTAATACTGAAATTTCAGATAATTATCTATGTGTTGAGGATAGTGGTTATGGTCAATGGTAATCACCAAGTCAACAATGTGGGGATTTTGGGCTAAAGGTGTTACAAATAGCTGGGGGTGTAAAGCTTTCCAAAAATAGTTAACAAACTCGTCTACTTGCCGATTATTCATGCCTATTTTACTCAATAATATCATTTTTTGTTCTGCTTCTTTGCGCCATTGTTTACTGCAAGTGTAATCTTTCGGATACAAAACCATCAGGCTATCCAATTTTTCCCACAAGGGTAAATAAGTTTTCAAGTTTTCATTAATATCTCTAGCAAACTGTTTATCTTCTTCTGTCTTAATAGGTAATGGTGGTTGATTAAATTCGCTTTCTTTGATAGGTTTTACTCCTAAAAACCAGCCTTCAAATAAAACAATATCGGGTTTATTAGTAATTTCTGGTTCCACTCTATCTCCCTCCCCATTCCATAAAGACTTGTCGAAGCGAGGTATAGAAATAGGTAGGGAATAATTAGGATCTTTCAATTGACTTAAAATTTTAATTCCTAATTGTACATCATGGGTTCCCGGTGGACCACGCCAAAGAAAACGAGGATCAATTTCTTTTAATTTTTCCCGTTCTCTGTAGGTTTTGTAGAAATCATCGATAGAAATAGAAATAGTTGTATATCCTAATTGTTTTAAAATTAAACAGAGAATTTTTGATAGGGTTGTTTTGCCTGTTCCTTGCACCCCTAAAATTCCTTGTATTAATGGTTTTGTTTTACTGCTTTGTTTTTCACTTAACTGAATAGCCAAAGGGAGCCAAAGTTTCCACAAAAGGCACATTTTATCGTTGCCACTAAACCCTAATTTTTGACAATATTCAAATACTGAATTATGGCTTTTTTGCCATAAAATGAGACGCTGTTCGATTTTCTCTAAGCCATTTTCTACAGTTATACCAAATATATTACAAAAAGATTGATTTTGTAAATCTTGCTGTAATAAACTATCTAAATTTGATGGAGAAAAATATGGAGATTTATTTAGTATTTCCAGTAACTTGATAAAATCTTTCATTTCCATGCTCACTCAAGAACCGAGTTTTAAGGCTTCTATGTATAAACTATAAGTCACTCCAATTTTAAAAAGATTGAGAATATCAAGACTGAGCGATCGCTTTTCTTTCTTATTCCGACTGTATACGATTCTGCTTACTCCTTCAGTAAAAATGAGCAGAAAAATACCTACAGTAATGTCCCAATAAGATTCCTGTCCTGCGGTAGTGGAAACAGATTGACCGACAAAAAATCCTAAAAGAATACTAATCAAACTTAAAGAAATGCGTCGCCAAGGATTACTAAAAGTTTCATTAAATCTAGTTTGAGTAACTTCTACTAATGTATTTAATCGAGTTCTTTGCATAGCTTAAATTAACCTATTTTTTTATTAATTAGCGATCCAAACGGTCTAATAAATATAAACCCACAACAATGCCAGCAAAGTGACAGAGAATGGTATGAGTATTAGCAAGAAGCAATAAAATTTCGCTAGGAGTAGGTAGTTTACTGGTGTCATAAACCGCTGCCCCTTGAGGAATATTAGAGAGTTTTCGCCATAAAATACCAACAAACCCCTCTGCCCCAATAATTGACAGAAAAATCCCTACTAAATTAGACAATAAACCTGCTCTAATCAATTGTAGTGTAGATGATTTTTTAGGCCTTGCTTTTGCTTCAGGATCTCGCATCAATTGAGCAATTTTTTTATAACGAAAACAAATCAAAATACTTATCACCAAAGCAATAACCCCAGCAACAGAACAAAAGACGCTAAATGAGGTTCCTTCCGTGGAGGTTTCCTGGGCAACCAAACCAGCTAAGGCTAGGAATAATAGGGCAGCCGCTAACACCCCTAACACCAACTGACCCCAAAAGCCTATATTTCCAGACCATTGTAAAATTGTCGCAGCCCGTTTGACATTGGGAGGAAGGGGGCGAGAAATTTCGTAGTTTTGACTCATAATCTGATAGCGAAAACTTCTATAGTTTTAACTCGATGGATTCTTCTTTATGATGACACAGATGAGCAAGTAAGTTTAGATATTCTAGATGACAATGGCCTTTTCTTGAGCAATGGCAAAACCAAGCAAACAATTTTCTAGTAATTGAATTAACCATCGAGATTCCTTTATAGATGTTGACTCGTAATAGTTAAAGAGATGAGCTAATCTTTGCCGTAGAGAATATTTTAATTTGGGGCTTAAAAAGGTTATTTTTAGGAAGAGAGCAACTACTTGAGTTGAGCCTAAACAACTTTTTAAATTAATTAAACCGAGATGATTTGAAGGTTGACTGGGATTGAAAACTAATTCATTTAATAATTGATTACCCACTCGCAAAATCACAAATTCATTGATGGATTTTTGGTGAAAGTTGGTAAGGGTTATGTCAATGGTATGGATCAAATATTTCTCTAGGTGTATTCTTTTCTTTTCATCCTCAATGTCTTGGCTAAAATAATTTATCAACTCTGCCTTGAAGTCTTGACAAGATAAGGATTCAATTTGGTTTAAAAAGTTGTTTGGGTTTTTATTGTTTGTATATTTCTTGGCTAAGTTAGCTAACCGCCGAGAAGCCCCGCACTATAAACGAGGGGGATTTATCAAAC
>NZ_JARVCN010000007.1:0-16496 GCF_038442745.1 Crocosphaera sp. Alani8 | reverse complement strand
GTTTTAGCCATCGCTTCTCATATCAACTTTTCTTGGTGCAAGATGTGAGTTAAACGCAGATTTTTCCCAACAAGACCTTTTTCGGCTTCAAATCGGTACAGATAAAGTTCCCTTTAATATATCTCTAACGGTTCTTGATGATGAGGGAGAGGACGATACGGTTACTCTCACAAACATAACTCAGGAGGGGTTGGTCGATATATTGTTTGAAGATTTTAAGAAAGTCGATTTTCGAAGTGGGACTATACAGTCAATCCAATTAATACTTGAAGGAAACAAAGGCTTTGATGCAAGCGTTGCGTTTATTTCAGCCGAGACAATCCCAGAAGGCTCTAGTTTGTTAGGGTTATGTGTGTTTGCTGGATTAGGTATTTTAAGCCACAAAAGAATGTCAAAATAGAAGCGAAGGCACAATGTCGACTTTCACTACTTAAATAATACTACGCAATTATTAATGATCGTAATTTGAATGTTTTTGGGAATCCTTAGAGTGTATGCAATCCTACTTTAATCTCTTACAACTATGAGATTCCTAAAAACTTTTGTATTTATAGCTTGTTTGATATAGCGTTTCTCGGACTCATGAGGTACACCTAACTTCTGCCTCCTGCCCCCTGCCTTCTGCCTCAAAGAGATAACTTCTGTACCTCACAAGTATGGGAACTGCTATAACTACACGTCCAAGTTTAGCTATCAGCCTAAATCGTTCATCAGATATAAATTTTGATACTGGTATATCTTCTGGAGAATCATTACTGATTAGTAAAACCGATATTGAATCTCCTCCGGCCATTCCACCAGGAGGGGAGGACTATTTTCCTTCTGTTACTATGATTCCAGTCACTGGAGATAGCCCAACACCACCACCAGGAATTACAGGGTATGCTCTTTTCGGACTTCCTCTTCTTCTGTTACTGTTATTGCTATTTGGTGGTGGTGGTTCCTCAGACTCCACAATAAGCTCAATAGCTTCTACTGAAGAACTTACTATAGACTATGGATGTTGTACAGAAACGATAGATCCCCCAGACCCGCCAGAAATTCCAGAACCCTCTTTATTACTAGGTTTGATAATTTTTGCCGGCAGTTTAGTGTTATCAGGCTCTCGAAAGTAATGGTTTTTTAATCCTAAAATTCGGTTCTTAGAACCATCCTATCTTCGAGAAGAGATAAAAAACAGAAATAAATATCTGATCTTCTAAATTTTTTTAATTAAGGACAAGAATAATGAAACATATAAAACGCTACCTAGTTTTATCAAGCATTTTTGGCTTAGTTTTGGGAAGTAGCCCAGTTAAAGCTGAATCTTTTATTGAGGATGCTTGTGCGCAAATTGTTCAGGAAAATCATTCTCCTGAGATAGTACAAGTTGTATTAGATGATGAACCGACATCGGTGAGTTCTGACACCTCTGACAGATCTGATCCCTTGCCACAACTTGCTGAAAATTTAGGACTAATACAGCAGGACGATGGGCGATGGACTTGTAAATATTTTGAGAATCGAAGATGGTTCGGCTTGTTTGATCTTTATATTAAGAAAGAAGAACATATCATGGCTTCGACTTTTCTTCTTGATGGCAAGTTTAAACCTAACCAAAAAGATGCCGCTATCTCTTTTTTGACTAACGTTGTCTCTGAAACTCTATCTTTAGGAGAACAAAATAGAAACAAGGTAAAAGAGGCTTTAGCTGGCCATCTCACATTAATCGATGAAGGAACAATCATTCCTGAACAATTAGACAGACAGTGTCTTTTAGAACTTGTACCAAATATAGAAGTTTCATCAAGCGGAATTCCATCAAGTATTCCTAATAGCTGGCTTAGTCATAATCCGATTCCTGTACCCCATTTAGTGGTTTTTGATGCCCGTCGAAATCCACAAGCAATTGCTTCTACTTATGTGGTTCCTATTGTTGACGTAAAAACAAAAGAGATCATTAAGTGGGGAATTAATATAACCGTTAACATTACGACTGGAGAAGGATTTAATGTTCAAAATCCAGGTGGCTCGGAGGGATCACCATGTTACAGAAAGTTTTAAATCAGCGAATCTATTGTTCTAGAGCTATTTTTAGGAGACTTTTAATTAGTTCATTTCTATTGGTGATTATTTTAGGGAATCTCTTTGTTTTACCAACCGTACAAGCGGCTTCTCCCCAACAAATTACCTACAAAATGAGCCAATTAAAAAACTCTCAAAAACGTTGGATTGAGATTAATCTCACTGCCCAAAAGCTAACAGCTTGGGTAGGAGGAAATCAGGTTTCTAGTGTCATAGTATCCACAGGCAAACCCTCCACACCTACCTATCCAGGGATTTTTTCTATTCAGTCCAAGCATCGTGTTGAGAGGATGGTTGGCAGCGATTATGATGTACCAAATGTTCCTTATGCAATGTACTACCATCGAGGGTATGCTATTCATGGTGCTTATTGGCATAACCAATTTGGTAGGCCTCTCAGTCACGGTTGCACAAACGTCTCAATGGTTTATGCTAAATGGCTGTTTGAATGGAGTTCAGTAGGAACATCAGTTATTATCCATAACTAGACAACTAGACATTTTTGGAATTACTTTTAACTGACATCTTGCACCAGTACATGAAAACTTAAATTAGTAAGCACTCAGCAGTTCCTCACTCCGTAGGGCGCGCTATCGCACAGCGTTCGGCTTTCATCTCTTAGCTGAAAGCGTTAAGCTTATGTTTAATCTCACTCACAGCATAAGATAGAGATTGATATGTTTCAACTGATGGCTGATAGCTGATAGCTGAACCCTTATAAACTAGCCAGTTTTATCGAAGGTGCAAGATGTGAGTTTAAGGCAATATACAGAGTGGGAAATCCTACAGATGGCAAAGGATTACCTACAATGGCGTAGTAGGATGGGTTCGTTCTGATTATGTTTGCAATTAATCCGGGAACAAAATTAAATGAAACGGGTCAAATAAGTTACGATAGATAAACAATTTAATAAACTGTTAACTATTCAAACTTTTAAAGTGTCTCCGTAAAAGGAGTTAGCCGTCTGTTCTAGATTTTACGCTGCATCGGCTGCTCTTAACAGCAACCCGAGTATTTCTTGGGTTGTTTTTTCTGCAAATTCTCAAACTCTAGATTTCCTTTTGACACCGAGGGCAAAAATGGGACGATCTCCCACCTAACTTAATGCGTTGGATGGGTGTTCCACACACCCGACAGGGTTGGTTATAACGACCATAAACCCAAGCAACACCCCCGTAGTTACCGTTGATTCCTGTAACTCCTCGAAAGTCGCTAAAGGTTGTCCCACCTGCCTTGATAGCTGTTGTTAATACTTCTATTATCCCTTCTCGTAAGCGTTCAACCTGTTTTGGGTTCAACTGTTTCCCCAAAGTGGTCGGTTGAATACCGCTTTTAAATAAGGCTTCATCGGCGTAGATGTTGCCTATCCCTGCAACGATGGCCTGATCTAAGAGAATAGTCTTGATATTGCGCTTACGCCCCTTTAATTTGTCCGATAGGTATTCCAGGGAAAATTCCTTTGAAAAGGGTTCTGGCCCCAATTTTTGTAGCCCTGTGATGATGGTTTCGGGGGCATGGTTGGGAGGAACCCACCATACTTTACCAAAAGTGCGAATATCCACAAATCTGAGTTCTTGGGACTGGTCACAAAACAGACGGAAACGGGTATGACGGGACAAGGGTTCGTTTTCTTTGACCCATAATAGTTGACCAGTCATCCTTAGATGAACCCCTAAATACCCTTTATTTTTTTGTAGGGGAACCAGTAAATATTTACCTCTTCTTTGCCACTTCCCAAAGGTAGCATCTTTAATCTGGTCTAAAAACTCTTGACTAGAAACAGGGTAGGCAAGTGTGCGATCAAGCAAAACTTCCCCACCCCTTATATTCTGCCCGAGGGTTAATTGATTTAACCCTCGGCAAACTGTTTCAACTTCAGGCAGTTCTGGCATTTAATCCTGAAACCAATTACTTAGACTCAACAACTTCTAATTCGTTTTCAGCAAAGTTGTTGGTATTAACTCCAGTGGCACTGCCACTGAAGCCATTGTAATTGACTTTATCAAAACGAACCACCACAGGATAGAGAATGCCGGCTTTATCCACGGTAGCTACAGTACCAACATCGTTGTACCAGTAAGATTCTGTACGTTTGATTCTAACTTTGTCTCCACGCTTGACCATAGGTATTGTCCTTTATAAATGAATATTCAAACAGAGAAAAGGAATGGAAGTCCTTATTTATATAAAGCGTACTATTTGATTGCGACACCTTGCTACTACTAAAGTTTAAGTTTTATTGCGAATCTCGCCAGGTCAGTTCGACAAAATAGGCTGGAACCCCTGAAAAATCACGGGTTCGGGAAATTTGAACCAGTTCTAAATTGAAGGGAATGGCGGTGGTAAGATATTTTTGGGCTAAGATTCCTAAGTCGGGAGACAGTTGTGATGCGGTGGAGGTAGCTAACATTAAGCCTAACACTTGTTCAACGGGTCCTTTAGGCAATAGAAAATGAGTTCCCAGTGCAAAACTGGTGGTTAGCAACATATTCACCGACATATTTGTACCGCAACGGGGATGTACAGCTAAGTTCCAAACTCCAGCGCGAAACCGTTGTAAAGTCTTTCTAACAGCGTTTTGTAAGTCTAAATGGTTAACGTCTCCGTAGAGATAGAAACCATTGGGAGTGGATAAACCCCCTAAATTCTCGTTATCTTCTAACCCTTGTCTAGTTTCGCTGAGTACCCAAACAGTACCATGTTCTAACCCATGAACTTGACGCAACATGAGAATTTCTTTTAATCCAGGAATAAATCCTAGTTGTTGTAAAGTTTCGCTATCTTGCTGATTTTGGGGACGATACCAATCTGAGTCCCAAAGGTTTCCAGTGGTGGGGTTAACCGAGGTGGTCATGGGTATAAGTAGTTAAAGATATTTACTTCATTATAGATAATCTTGCTTTGATAACAGTGAGCAATGGTAATTGAACGTACACAGCATACTTGTGAGGTAGTTACGAGGGAATGTTCAAGTAGCTTCTCGGTTTCAACCTCTAAGTCCCTCACAACTCTCTGAAATAGAAGCTTTAACCGCTAAGGTGTGGCAAGAAAATACTTTCTTTCGTCGTTGGACATAAATTTTTTCTTATCTTAGTTTAAGATTCCAGCAAAAGCATTAAAAATAGCCATGACTCTAATGAAGCAGAATTGACGTTTAGAATTTATTAATCTGAAAAAATAATCTGATTGATATAATTATGTCAATATCCTTATGAAGAGAAACACTTGGTAACACAATAATTGAAAGAAAAGTTTTTTATGGAAAGTCGTAAACTCCTACAGTTAATTTTGCTTTGTTTTTTGCTCACCTTTTCAACTATGTACGTTGTTTTAGGGGAAAATGTGACGACTAATAGATGGAGTTACGAGGGAGAAAATAGCCCAGATAGATGGGGGGAAATAGATACAAAGTATAAAACTTGTTCAACAGGTTTATCTCAATCTCCCATTAGTTTAACATCATCTAATTTAGTTAGAAAAGAAGCAGAGATTGAAATTCATTATCAACCCACTCCTTTAGTGGTTAATAACAATGGTCATAGCATAGAGGTTAACTATCAGCCAGGAAGTTATGCCATAATTAATAACAAGGAATATGAATTAAAACAGTTTCATTTTCATACTCCCAGTGAACACACTCTAAATGGAGAAAAAAGGGATATGGAACTCCATTTAGTCCATCAAGATAAAGAGGGAAAAATTGCTGTTATTGGTATTTTTATTGAGGAAGGAGAAACTAATTTAACCTTGGCTAAAATTTCAGATTATCTATCCATAAGAGAAAGAAAACAAGCAGTAACAGAAAATACAATTGATGCAAGTAATTTTATTACTGAAAATGCCAGCTATTTCCATTATCAAGGCTCATTAACTACCCCTCCTTGTAGCGAAAACGTCATCTGGAGTGTGGTACAGGAACCCTTAGAAGCATCTAGGCAAGAAATTGAGGAATTCATCAAATTATATTCCATGAATGCTCGACCTATTCAACAACGAAATAATCGTATAGTAGAATTAATTATTAATCAATCCAGTTAAAACATTTAAGAAAAGTGATTTAGTTTCTTTTCCAAAAAAGCTGCTACTTTCAGTATTTTTAACTCTTGATAGGGTGCCGCAATTAATTGTACACCTAAGGGTAATTTATTAGGTCTAAGAACAGGAAAAGATAACACAGGTAAACCGATAAAAGATAGAGGTTGGGTAAACCTTCCTAGGTTGGGACGGATTAATATTTCTTCCCCATTAATAATCATTTTTTCTTGTCCTAAAGTCGTAGCAACACAAGGTGTTGTAGGAGCAATTATAACATCAACATTTTGAAAAACTTTTTTAACTTGATCTCGATACCAGCGGCGAAATCTTTGTGCTTGTATGTACCAATTATTGGGAATAAAAGCACCTGCTAAAAAGCGATCTCTTGTTGCTGGATCAAAATCTTGAGGACGGGAACGCAAGTTTTTTAAATGAAAGTTAGATCCTTCCGAAGCAGTAATAATATAGGCGGCTGCCCTTGCTCGATGAGCTTCTGGTATATTAATAATTTCCTTAACGTTTAATTGTTTGCTAACAGTTTCAACTACTTCTAATACTTCTTTTTCTGCACTTTCTTGAAAATAGTTTCCTGCTACAGCAATTTTAAAACCAGAAATATCATCATCTAGCTTATCAAAACACAACTGAGGAGGCAAAGAAGTACAAACTGGATCATGCTTGTCTTCTCCTTGTAAAACATCGAAAATAACTGCCATATCTCTAACCGAACGAGTAAAGCAACCAATATGATCTAAACTGTTAGAAAATAAAACAGTACCAGCCCTAGATAACCTCCCATAAGTAGGTTTTAAGCCCAAAACACCGCATAAAGAAGCAGGAACTCTAATTGAACCATTAGTATCTGAACCCAAAGAAAAGGGAACTAAATTAGCAGTAACTGCTGCTGCAGAACCCCCTGAAGAACCTCCCGAAATTCTGCTTAAATCAAGAGGGTTAGGAGTTGCGCCATAGTGACTATTTTCGGTGACAAAACCATAGGCATATTCGTCCATATTCAAAGTTCCTACTAATATTGCTCCCGCCGCTTTTAACTTCTGAATTGCTGTGGCATTTTTAATTGCTGGCGAATTTTTTTGATTTATTTTTGAGCCGGCTAATGTTACAATGCCTTCTACATCAAAAAGATTTTTTACAGCAAAAGGAACCCCCAATAAACTACCTGCGTGTTCTCCTTTTGTTATTTGATTATCAATATTATCTGCTTGCTCAAACGCACGATCTTTGAGGATATTAGTAAAACAATTTAATGTGGGGTTTTGCTGTTCAATTTTATCAATAAATTGCTTGACAACCTCAATAGCAGTGATTTGTTTACTTTTAACTTTTTCGCTGAGGGCGATAGCGTCTAAGGAGTGAATATTCATGGTTTAAAAATGGGAGCAGCTTCAATGTTTTCGGATAGTTCAAATTCAGTGAACAAAGCAGCAATGTTAGCAATTCTTGTCAGATTATCTACCACTCCTGGCATAAATTTGGGATCAATGGGTAAATTAATAATAACAGAGGTTTGCTCGATATATTGTTGGGTATTCGTATTGTCAGTATTCATGATTAATGATTTATTGCTTGATTACTTTTACTATACCGATTAAACCAATACTTAACAAACCTACGATGGTACTAGGTTCAGGAATTGCTAATGATTCAAATGCCAAGTCTGCAATTAATTGATGTCCTTCTGCTGTCGGATGACGATCATCCCAAAATAAAAATTCATTGGGGTTATTACAAATATTAAAAGGGTCAAAATTTAGACAAGCATCTGTTACATTTGTGAAGGAGGGAAAAGGATTTTCAATAGCATCATCAACCAGTGTATTAATATCGATAGGAATTAAATTAATATTAGATGTAGATGAAAAATTAGACAATAAACTTGATAAACCACTATTATGATTTACTGTTAAATCATTTAAACAATCCCCATCAAATTGATTATCATCCGGACAAAAACCATCTACAGAATCATTATTGAGAGGAATATCTCCTAAGTTTGGTAAATTGAAAACCATAATATTTTTAGCTCCAGCTTCTACCAAAGAATTAAGGGCTGTTTCTATATTAGTTAAAGTTTGAACAGGGTTTTCAAAAGGAGTAAACACCATACTACCTGTGGGTAAATAGTCGTTTGCTCCGATAAAAATAGTGTAAAGTGCATGAGGATCGACTACAGAAGTAACATTAACAAAATTAGTAATTTGTTGTTGTAAACCAGGTAAAGGAATTCCCAATGAAGTGCCATTAAGAGTATTTTCAAAGCCACTGGTTGCACCGCCAAAAGCAGAATTAATTAGGGGAATATCCAACCTTTGAGCAAGAATTTCTATCCAAGCTGGTCCATTAGAAAATCGTCCCTGAAAATAAGGGGGACTTGGAGGGAAAGTTTGAGTTCCATTGGTTGCTTCTATGACAATTTGATTAATATTACCTGTCCCCGATAAACTATCTCCAAACCCGTAAATTCTTGAAAAACCAGCAGCAACAGCAGGAGGGGAAATTAAACTAAAAATGGTCAAGAAAGAAGCAAATAAAGAGAGTTTTTTCATCACATTAGATTGATAATTAAATTAACTGTTATCATAGTCAAGCTCCTTTGAAAAAAAAGAAATTCTTTAGATTAATTTCCAATTTTTATCTATTTGCTTGAGCAGATAGACAACTATGGACAGATTACAGTCTGTCCAATCTTAGCAACATTCTTAAGATTTGATGCGTCATGATTGCAGACATGGACACACTTTCTTTTGTGTTGATCCGACAAGTGATCATGGAATGTTAGAGACTATGAAACTCCCACTTATTAGCCAACTTGTTGCTATTAGCATCTTTGCTTTAACGGGTATGACCCCTTGGTTTCGCGCCGAAGCATCTCCCTTTGATGAACAGGAAGTTAATCAGGATGAATACATTGCCATCGCCAGACCTTACGGCGATAATAAATACGATCTATTAATCATACGACAAATCCCAGGGCAACGACAGTGTTGGGGAGAAATAGAATCAAACTCAGTCACTACCATAGATCCTCTACTTCTCAACTTCAATTTTGCTGGTAGTTGTCAACGGAGTACAGACAGTAATGGTTATTCGATGCGCATCGATGGACAAGACTTAGGACTAGACTATTTATTAAGACTGGTTCGACGGGACAAGGAATTAATCTTAGTGGGAACCCATCGTAGCGATCCCAAGCAACGGGATATCGTTGTAGGAAGAACCGAAGGAGTCACTGAAGGATTTTTAAAAATTAATCTCGATCCAGGTTGGCGATTCACCCAACGAGCTTATAATGGCAAAGTATTAGGTCATGTCTATTTAACAGGGGATAGCACTGCTATTCTTGCACAACCGGCGGAAAATATCTCTGATTCTTCTACAGAGTCTTCCGTGCAAGAACAAACTTTTACTTTAGATAGCCAACCTTCTCCTATTTCTCCCAGTAATAATTTGACCTCTAGACCTTCTAATAATACATTACCTCCACCCCTACCTAGTTTTTCCGAACTCCCTCCCCTTCCACCCCCAACCCCTAAAAATGTTACTGGGATGGTTCCTCCTCCTCCTCCTAATGCTGTCAATAGCGTGCAGAGTAAAGGGCGATCGCTATCTAGTTCCACGGGAACCTCTCAAAATTATCGGGTTATGGTTGCAGTTAATAGTAGTCAGGAAAAGACCCGTGTGCGATCGCTGTTTCCTGAAGCTTTTTCTACCTCTTATCAAGGTCGTTCCATGTTACAAGTGGGATTATTTAGTGATAAAAATAATGCTCAAAAAGCAGAGCAAAGTCTTAGAAGTATTGGTTTAAAACCGATTATTCTTCAATAAGAAAATAGGACGTGCTTAATAACCTGAGTTCGGTGTTAAGAGTTGGAAGTTAAGTCTTTTTTAAGGAGATTATAGGTGTTTGAAACTCTTGAACTTGACAAATTTTCCTAAATTGAACTCAGGTTAGTAATAGAATCATTTTCATGATACTTTAAAACTCTAATACTCCTCGTTCTTGTAATTGCCAACTGTTATCACTAGAAATGCTATTAACCATAGCTGGTTGTATAACTTGGAAATTACTAGAATAATTAGGTCTATAGTTCCGACATTCAAATAACGCTTCAATGGTTTTGTAGTTGTATTGATTAACTCTCAGGTTGTTACTAGGAATTAAATAAGTATTCATTCCTTCCGTATAAACTAAATAGTTACCACGCAGTTTTTTTTCTAAAATAACAATTTTACTTTTTCCTAAACGACGATCTGTCGAACTTTTTTCCGTTTCTGATACCTCTATTGCATCACTAGGAACTGAACTCGAACTATGATTGACTAAATTAGTATTAACAAACTCTTTTCCTTGATTATTGTCAATTTTTGATATTTTTCGCTCCACAGTTTTAATGCGCTCTTCTAATGTTTGTTTTGTTTCCGTGATTATTTGATTTATTTTACTAATTTCGGTAGTAATTTTATTGTTTGTTGTTTGTATATCACCCAAATCTCTATTAAAATCCTTATATATTTTAGAAACTGCCTCGGTATTTTCTTGGGTTAACCCTTGGCCAAATTTCTTCGAGATACGCTTATTTTTTTCAAGACTAAAGATAATTAAACCCGTAGCGGTTACACCAGAAATAATCAGGATTATTTTGAAATTTCGATTATCTTTTTTTACTTTTTCTAACTCTTGAGAAAGTTGCTCAACTTTTTCCTCTATAGTCATGCTTGTCCCTTCAGAAGTTGACTCAGTATTTTGAGAATCATTTTTTGAACAACTAAATAAAGAACCAGATATTAAAAGAAAGATCAAAAAAGATTTTAAAAATTTATTTTTTTTCATAGTAACTGACCTTTAAACTAATAATGTAATTGATATATGCGTTTGATATTCTTACTGTTATGATGGTTAATTCCAGACAAAAGTTACCTAAAACTTTAATGATAAATTATCGATCAGCCCACTCTTGAGCTAAAACCTGTAGTAATACTTTTAACCCTAAAATAAAAGGTGGATCAATGCGAAGATTATCTAAGTTACCTCTGATTTGTACCAAAGTTTTAGTAAGTTCCTTGTGAACATTACGCCATAATCTGTCTTTGTAACTAGATTCTAACCCCTGGCCTGGGGTAAACTGTGTCATAGGGTATATTCCCTCCGGTTTGATGTCATTTAGCCCATGGTTAAATTCATAAAGGAAACGGGAGAGTTGAGTAAGTTGAGGAATTTCAAACTGGGTAATATTACTTTGTAACTCTAGGTATTGGTTCCATTCAATGGTTTCTTGATTAACTTCGCAGTTTTCGCCGGCAATAATGAGTTGAGATTTCTTAATATCTAACCCTCCCAAGGGAGTTGTGTCTAAAACCAAACCACAAGCCACTTCATCTTTAGGATACTTGCTAAGTTGGGAAACCTCCTCGGTATCCTGGAAACCAGAAGCCTTACTCAAGATTCGACTGAATAACCGATTAACTTCTGCCTTACGGTCAAATTTTCCGTCAATGGCTAACCAGTTCAACAGACGCGAACCATTACCCCCAAGATAAACCGGAGTGATCTCATTGCAGGTGTATTTTTCTTGATTATAAAGAACACCGAGAACGGTTCCCAGATAATAGTAAAGTCCTGCGGTTCCTAGGGCGATCAGCCGAGTAAACTCTTGAAATTCAGTATCCTCTTGCAGATTATTCCTCTGTTTGAGCCAGTCGTCGCTTTTATAACGTAACAAAACATCTAATTTAGCTTGGAATTTCTCCGGTGTTAAACCCTGTAACTCTTGGGGATCAACCTGGAACTTTTCGCTTAAAAATCGGGGTTTTTTCTCAAGAAACTGGGTAAACAAATGATAACCTGCCAACTGGATCGAACATTGATGAATTAGTTGAAAGCGATCGCCCTCTGCTTGCCAAAGAGAAATATCAGAAGTTCCCCCACCCATATCAACACAAGTGCTATTAACTAAGTTTAATCCTTCTCGGTCAGCAAAATATTGTGCTGTTGCTAAGCTTTCTGTGCGAAAACGAGTAACGTCATGGGGTTGTGGACAGATTTGACTAATACCTGTTTTCCTTTCTAACTCTTTGGTTAAATTATCCCAGTTATTAAAATAAAGGGTTCTTTGATTCTTAGAAAAGGCGGAAGGATAAGATAAGTACCATTCAATCTCTTTTATTTCATTTTTAGCCGCTAAAGCAGTTATATGGAGTGCTAAATGTTTCAGGAAGAGTTGATTTAACTCGAAGTTTGACCATTTAAGATCGGTTTCCAGCCAATTTTGTTGAGGCTGAAAGTTTTCTTCTGGCATATAGATGCGACCCTCGTACAAAGGGCGTTTACTGTTGATATCTTTTCGTTTTCGGGTGGTTAGGACGCTGGAAAGGGGTAAAGGTTTATCGAGGGGAATAAAGTTTTCAGGGATGAAAAATTCACTTAGTACCCCCAGACGGGTTTCGGGATCTGTATAGGTGATAGTTAAATGTAAACTATCTAGAGGTAGAGGTGTCACTACCCCTTTAGCATTGATGTAAATATTGGTAAAGGATGTGCCAAAATCTACCCCCACTTTCCAGCTACCACTTAAATTAATTAGGGGTGGGGTTTTTAGTAAAATAACTCCTAGTTGGTGTTTGGTGTTGTCCTTTCCATCTTCGCAAACAATGTGAGAGGGAAAATTCTCCAGGCGAGTGAGTTGATATGATCCTTGTGCTTCTTGAAAGTGATGGGGTTCTTGTGCGTTGGGTAGGGTAACCTGAAAGGTGCGATCGCCAGGGTTAGTAGAGGCTAAGCAATTCCTATCGTAATAAAAAGCATAATATTCCTGCCACCCAGTTGCCCGGAAGTTAGGCCAAACTTCTAGTACGGGAACTTGGGTTAAACGGTTTTCTTGTTTGAGGGGATAGTCTTTATGGATGCAATAATTTTGTGCTTGTTTCTGGTTTTTATTCATCCCAGAAAGGGGCAACTTCAGAGAAACCCTTATTACTGGTTGATCTGTTCCATTTAAACGAGTAAATTCGAGTTGTCTGAACATATCTTCTGGGGTGAAGTAGTCTAGTAACACAGGGTTGATCGGCAATAAGGGAATGATAGATTGGCCTTTAAAAATTAACTGTTTGAGGTTATTGGGCAACAAAGCCCCCGGTAAAGCGTCCTCTAGGTCAATAAAGCTCAATTCTGGCAATAGTAGGTCTTCTGATTCTCGCCAAAGAATATTCTTCCAAATAACAGTGCCGTCTTTTAACTTTTCGATGTTGAGAGAAGCTAGGGTTGTGCCATCATATACCCAAACATCTCCAGGAGACTCATCCCAAAATTCAGCTATGTTCACATCCACTAAATAGAGTGGTGTGGCTTTTCCTTGCTTTTCGGAACTGGGAATAACACGAACACAGGAAGGTTGTTGTCCACGTTTTACAGGGTAATTAATTGCTGATAGGATACCTCGGTTAAGGGGAATGCCAAAAAAATACGAATTCTTACTTAAACTAAGTATTTGTTGCGGATAGTTGCCCAAACTATTCTGAAACTCTTTTAATAATCCTCCCATCATATTCATTGCTTTCTTTTGTCCTTGATGGTTGCTCAACTGTTGGTTTATATTTTCTAGCCAATGCCACAAGAGGGCTTTTTCGGTATTATTAAGATAATTCTGGGGTCTTTCTAAGCAACCCTGGTCTCGATTCCACCAAGGTAGATTACACCATTGCCCCTCTTCTGCGGGAACCACAATGGTGCTAGGTGAAGACATCCCTACTGGTTGCTCGTCCCAGAGAAATATGTACAGATCCTGCCAGGGATTTTTGTTTTCTAAAGTATAGAGGGTGTGAGTAAGGTTGGGTAAAAGTTGGTCTAAGGAGCGCACAAAGGGGTTAGGTTCCTCATCGTTGATTAATTCCCCTAATTGTAAGAGTTTTGCCGAAAGGGGAAAACTATCCATCTCTGCTAAGGCGATCGCAGCTAACATACCTTGCCATTGTTTGATCATCTGTTCTCGAATGGGATAATGCTCGTTATGCAATGCCATTTCCATCAAGAGAGGACGGGCCCAAATAGTAGGAACAGAACTGACACTTTTAAGGTTTTCGGGGGACTGATAATCTAGACTAGATGCGACTAACTCAAAGGTACCAAAGTCTCGGCTATCCCAAACACCGGGTTTGTCACTATTATCTTGTTTTAATTTAGGGAGTCGTAAAAACATAATCTAAAAACCTTTTTAGAGTTGACAAAAGCGATATAAAGTTCTGGCAAGTTCTATGATGCGGACTTTTGCTGAGGGATCTGGTTGGCATTTTTGAAGTTGTCGTTTGAGACCTTGAATAGTGTGTTTTGCCCTGTTACTCCTATTGGAATCACTACCATACACCAATTCACTTAATTTTTCTCGTTTCAAAGTGGTCTCAGGATTAGGGAAAGCTCCAGTATTAAACAATTGTATCTGTTCTTTTTCCTCTTGATGCAGGGTGTACCACCAAGTTAAATAGTCTTTGCACCAATCGTTAATGGTTGTCAAGGCCTGTTGTTCTTGGGGATTATTTAAACAATCAAAGTCCCTATCCCTAGGAAAAAATTTCAATAACCAGGGGTAGAAGATTTGACGATTATTTTCGGTTTTGAGGAGTTGAGCGAGTTCCGGCACAATCTCAGCTAACCAAGTATAAGCGAAGCGTATGCCATTGCTTAGGGCCGGTTGCACCTGTAAATGATCGGGAATATCATCCCAGGTTAAACGACCGACTTCTTTCCCACCCAGAAGAACAACTTTATCCTTTAAAGTTTCAGCATTGAGATTAAAATGTCTGGCTGCCAAACCTGCAAACAATTCTAGGAAATGGGGATGGTTGCATTGATTGTTTTTGCCCATGCTAAAATTGACTTTAGAAAGGGTGGGATTGCCTAAGAGAAATACTGTATCAAAGGTTTCTTGAGCTTGATTTTTGTAGTATCTTAAAGCCGCTTCTGTGTTCAGTAAAAACTGTTCTGAACGGACATAAATCCCTTGGGGATCTGTCCCTGGAGGGGTAGAAAAACCGAAATAAGGCAGTAGCAACAAGGCTGCAATTTTTGTCTGTCTTCTGTGGTTATCTTCCTCTAATTTATTAGCAACTAAACGGGCAATGGTGGGCAGTCCAGATGCACCGGTTCCCCCGAAAATTGAACCACAGAACAACAATTTGGGGGGACTAGTCTGTCTTTCAATGTCTGCAATTAATGTTTTCCAGGGTTCTTGCTTTAATGTGTGTAAATTCAACTGACTCATCACCGCTGCCCCAATAGCAGGGCGACCTAAGAACCCCATATCTAAACTTACTTCCTGTTCATCTTTTGTATAAAGAACATCAAAAAAATGTCCTAAAACGGGATTCTCTTGCTTGAGGTTATTGTAATTAAAGAAGTCTTGTAATTTTTGACCCGTGTCTACTGCTGTAAAGGGGGACCAAAGATCGTAGGTTTCTATGGGGGTTGCCATCCAATGTTGTTCTTGTCTTCCTGAGACGATGTTATGACACTGGATATAATTATTAAGGCTTTTTCTTGATCTTTCTAGGTTACCGTTAGTTTCGTCAGCATCGATATAGAGAACTTTTAGTTTTTCCTTTCCCAACAGGCCAACGGCGGCTAATTTAGTCAAAGCTTCAACACATTTAGACCCGGTACCACCAATACCGATAACATACATGGTCATTGTTATTCTTTAACTCCTAGTTTGGACAATAAATTTCGCAGTTCCATGGCCAGTGGAGGGGTATAAATCAATAGTCCTGGGGTACTGGTAGCGGTGGTTAACCAAAAGAGGATCAAAATATCTATCAGGAAGAAGACAGCTAGGGAAAGGCGCATTTCTGAAACTTGATTAAAAAAGCCTATACCTACCCCAATACTAAGTACAGGAATTACTGCTATTATGGCCCAGCATACCCGCCATTGTTGGATTTGTTTAGGGCGATGGGCTTGGGACCTGCTAGTCATAAAATACCAAACAAAGGTACATAAAAGTGACACCGCAAATATCCAAAGCGCAGCCATAGTATATTCCCCACTCACCCAACTTTCTAAAGTTGTTTGGGAGTCTTCCTGGTTAGGTTGCCAAATTAATCCTTGTTTATAAATAAAAGGTTGTATCCTAAACATGAGGATAGCACCGATCATACTGAAAACTATAATGTTAATGAGTTCCATTATTTTTACTCATATCTTGCACCTTCGATAAAACTGGCTAGTTTGTAAGCGTTCAGCTATCAGCTATCAGCTATCAGCCATCAGTTGAAAGATATCAATCTCTATCTTATGCTGTGAGTGAGATGAAAGCCGAACGCTGACTGCTGACTGCTGACTGCTGTGCGATAGCGCCGGAACGGAGTGAGGAACTGCTGACTAATTTAA
>NZ_JARVCN010000006.1:0-16538 GCF_038442745.1 Crocosphaera sp. Alani8 | reverse complement strand
ATCTTTGTCCCCTAACTTTCGGCGAGTCCCCCCAGACTTTTTGAGAAGCTTCCTGCTATCAGCAATATCTGGGTACATTTGTTCCTTTCGAGAACATCCTCGATGACATCTCGTAACTTTCTTTTTCCCTGCTCAATCTTTTCTAGGGTTTCTTCCATTTGAGTTAGAGGATCTATTTGCTTGATTTTCCGCAAAGAAACTAACTTCTTGATCAAATTATATAAAGGGCGATTACCTGGGCGAAATGACTCAATTAACCAACCTTCTTGGGAACGTAACTGAGGAATTAACCCGGCAAACACCACGGAAGACTTACCACTTCCAGATGCTCCAATTACCGCCACTAGGGACTGTTTCTGCACCGCTTCAACTAACTTTTCAGTAAATTTTTCCCGTCCAAAGAAGTATTGAGCATCCTGCTCTCTAAAAGCAAACAAACCCCGATAGGGACAAGGGGGAATAGCTTGCTCTGCTAATTCTGGACAAGCATTGATAAGCTGTGTGGTAGGAATAATAAAAGCTGCTCTATTTTCTGGTCGCCCACTATCAATGGCCACAGTCATCCCTGCTACCCCATCTAGCTGCTCATCCCAGACAGGAGAACCACTAAACCCTGGTTCAATACGATAAGCAGAAGAGGGTAAGACATCTATTTGCACTCGACCATTTCCCTGTGTCTCCCTGATGATGCCATCGGTATACACTCCTGATGATTGCCCTTTGGGAAAGCCAAATACTCGAAAAGGATGTTTCCAAAGGGTTTCTGCTGTAATTAATCGTATCGGTTGGATTCCTTCTGGCAGAAGGCTTTTCAGTTCTAATAAAGCCATATCTGCTCCCGTTTCTGGCAGAATAGAAGAACTTGGTTGAACGGGTATCCAGCGAACAACTTTCCCTTTAAGAATTTTTCCTGATGCTACTAAGGGAAAATCTAAACAGATTTCTTGACTGGGTTCATCGATCGCATTTAAAGGCTTTCCCAGTGCTGCATTAACCACATGAGCGCAGGTGAGAATGTGCTTATCAGACACCAAGAAACCTGCACCAACCACCTTCTCATTGGCTTGACGAATTCTGGCGATCGCTTCTAGTCGTTGAAACGTCATGATTCACTACATCTCACTTCTTCCACTTTAAGGTAATTTCATAGTTGCCTTCCACATTAGCAGAAGCAATAATGGCACCCATCTCAGCTGTCATCTTGATCCCGAATTTAACCTCTACTTCATCGGGAGAGTCTTTCAATTCACGGAGTTTACCAATAATGTTAGCAGCTACAGGCTTAATTTTATCCATTGCATCGGCAAAGGACGTTTGAGCTTGAACAACAACTTGTTGTCCAGGGTAGTTAGCCACCAGTCCTTCATCTACTTCAGAAGTTGGTAACTCCTCTACTTCTATCAGAATAGAGTCATCACCATCGAGGGGAAATTTAATTAATGGTTTCACAATGAACTTATACTATTCTCAGCATATAAAGTCTAAACAATAAATAGTATCTTGTCTAGTAAGCATTTTCTACGTTATGTATTGCATAAATGCAGAAATGTTGAATATTATAAAAAAGGCTAAAAAAAATAACTGTTAAAGATGATAAAAAAAGAAAGAATATAGGAAAGTAAAATTCATAATTTGATTGTACAAAGTTTTCCTAGAGTCATTATTTTTAAGATAAACTCGCCATTAAATTTCACAGTCCTTTGAAACCGGCGGATGAAGAGATGTTATTATCCCGAGAAGACTTATTCTGTTGAACAATTCCAATTTGATTGAGAATAATTCCTCCAAAAATCACTAAACCTCCCATATATTGGGCAGCTGTTGGGGTTTCTCCTAAAATAAAAAAAGCAGCTAAAACACCGGCGATGGGATTAAAGGAGTTAGCTAAAGATACCTCAGAAGCATTGCTACGTTTTAAACCAGCGAACCAGGCCAATTGACCGATAACTACAATAACTGTTCCGTAAAATATCATCCATTTCCACAGTAAAGGGGAGGATACGTCCATAAAATGTTCTGGTCCGAATAAAACTAGAGCGATCGCAAAAAAAATAACCGTCCCAAAAGCTGTTCTGGTGACACTAAACAACGCTAAAGATACATTTTGTAAACTAATGCGACTGATAATATTGGCGATCGCAGAAAATACTGCTCCTATGGTTGCCATCAACTCTCCCATTCCTAACTGAAAACCGGGCATTTCGATCATTTCGCTTTGGGGGGGTTGTAATACCACAGTGAGAACAACCCCAATAGTTGAGACAAATGCACCGCTTATTACCCAAGAGTTAAGCCTCGCTCTCAAAAATATAACAGATAATAGTAACGTTAGAGGAGGTTCGACGCGGCTAACTAAAATAACATTATTGACTCCAGTTCGTTCGAGCGCGCTAAAAAATAAAGCCGGTGCTAAAGATCCAGAAAGTAAGGCGACTATTAGTAAACAATACCAATCTCGGGAGGATAAAGAACGAAAAGCCGTCTGTTTTAGTTGAGGATAATAAACCCCTAGCAGAGCAAGTAAAGCGCAGAGATTACCCACAAATAAGACATTACAAAAAGAGATGGGGTTTCTGCCATCGATAAGATTTTCTGCGCCTAATTCTGTAAGTTTACGAGTTACAGAGTTGGCAATGCCGAATATCATCACCCCAACTAATAAATAGACACGACCTGAAATTTTATTAGACCAAGACAGCATAAGAAAATTTATCCTTTAAAATCGTTTTTCAAACTGAATACTCCCTCTATTATCATCGACAAAGTTACTCGATCCTCTAATAGTTGTACTCTCATTAATACGGTATTGTAACCCCAAATTTAGAGGGCGATCGCTGTTAACAATGGTTTGGATAGATAGGGTAAAATCTTCGGTTAAATCCAATCCGGCTTCTGCTGCTACGCCAATATTAGAAGTATTGAGGGAGTCATCTTTGTTGATTAAAGGCGTAGGAAAAATTCTAAATTCGCTCAGTCCTAATGCTTCCCCAATTGCTCCTTGAACTGGTCCAAAAACGGCATTACCTGCTAAATTTGCTAATCCTAGTGTGGTTTCTCCTGTTCCTAATGTGTTCAAAAAAGTACCTCCTAAAAGGGTAATAATTTGTTGCTGAGTTCGTTTCGGTTGACTGCTAAGTTGAACACTTTCAGTAAGGTTACTGGCGAATCCTTCTACGTTTGCTCTAATTCTTACTGTTTCTAAACTATTTTTGTTGGCACTAAATATTTCTGGTATTTCTGGAGAAGTAGGATTGATATTAACAGCATTCTGTGGTGTTTCTGTGGCAGAGGCAAACAGTTTAATATTTAGGTAAGGATCAAATCCTTTTTCTGGTAGAAATTGGGCTGTATTATTTTTCCCCCCAGCTAATCTTAGTTGACTGGCAAAGAGATTTACTAACCCGTTTTCTAAGTTAATATTTCCTTGTGGTTCTGGTCTTTCTAATGTTCCGTTTAGTTGTAAATTCCCTGTAGCTAAAAAGTTTAAAATGGGCAATCGAGTGATACTAATTCTATCTTTTAAATTTAATTGCAAATTATTCAGTTTTGTGCTAGATAATAACGAGTTAGTTTGCTTAGGTTTCTTACTATTTTCTTTGAGTAAAATTTGACCAGAAAATAGGTTAACTTCCCCTCCAATTTCGGGACTTAATAGACTTCCACCAATATTTAGATTTCCTTGAACTCCTCCTTGATAAATTTGTGGAAGGTTAAGGGCTAAATTGTTCAATTGTATTGCTAGAGATGGATCATTTTTTGTTAGTTTCAGGAGAGGTAAAGACCCACTAATGGCTACTTCACCACCGCTAAATTGCCCCGTTAAACTATCAAAAGCAATAGTATCTAAGTCAAAGAAAATTTTCCCATGAACCTGTTTAAAAGGACTTTGTGGCATCATTTTGGTGGCAATGGTGGCATTTTTAACCTGCGCTAAACCATCTGCTTGTAGTTCGTATGGAATACCTCGTTTTGGGTCTACTTTTCCTGATAAGTTTAATTGTACTTCTCCTGTTCCTCCTAACCAAGCGACTTGTCCTTGACTGAGAATGTTGAGTAGGGTTAACCCTTCATTTTTGGCCTGGAATTTTAGGAAGAAGCGATCGCTTTGGGGTTGGAGTTTGGATGAGGGAAAAATGTAGGGAAGGGTTCCTTCTATGGTTAAAGGTTCAGTTTGGCGATCGATAACACTACTCGCAATAAAGTTAAGTTGACCTTTCTCGTAGGTAAATTGTCCTTGAGTTGAGTCTAGCAGAGTTTGATTAATGCTAGGTTGATCGATAGCGAGTTTTCCTTCTGCTTGAGGGTTATCACGGGTTCCTCCCAGGTTCATACTTGCGTTGAGTTGTCCCCCCAAAGTAACAAGAGAGGGAAGGTTAACCCATTGTGAGATGGTTTCCAAAGGAACATTTACCACCTGTAACTGTCCTTGTTGGGTTTTCTGTCCGATGCTACCTGCAAATTGTACTAAACTGTCTTTTAATTGTAGATTAAAGGGTTCAAGGGTCAATATTCCTTCTTTCCAGTTTCCTTTGCTGTGAAACTGGGTTAGTTGATACTGTCCCCACTCCCATTGTTGTCCTATGATGTCAAAGTTTAGTTTTAATCCGTTTTTTGGGGTTATATTTAGGGCAATTTTTCCTTGAAAATCCCCTTTTAATTGCTCTAGTTCAGGTAGGGTCTTATTTTCTTGTTCTTTCTCTGTATTTTTTTTCAACCAAGCAGTAATTTTTTCTAGGGTTTCTAGGCGATCGCCAAGGGACTGTTTTGCGGTTTCTAGTTTAAAAAGAGGAGTTGGGGAACTCTGATTATTTTGGTAAAGATCAGCTGCTTTTGCGTATTTTGGCGGTTTTAATCCCCGTTTTAAGTCATCTACCTCAAAAATTTGTAGGGTTTCTAAAATATCTTGTAGTTTACCTCCATTGATGTTCACATCGGCTGCTATTTCTGGACCTTGAGGGGTTTGCTTAAATTGTCCATTTAGGTCGTATTGGCTATTATGGGTGGATACTGTGGCGTTATTGACTGCTAAACTTTGGTTGACATAGTGAAAGTTTCCTTTAACTTGTTTTGCTTGCACTGTACCTACGATGGGATTGAGAATAGCAACGTTTTTACCTGCGATCGCATCATTTTCTAAGTCTAGAATAAACTGACCGGATAATTTTCCTGTCATGGGTTGGAACAGAATAGGATTATTTTTGTGTTTCGTTTGAGCAATTTTTTGCAGAATAGGTAAAGAAAGGGAGTCAATATCTATTTTCCATTGATTTTCTTGTTTACTTGCTACTAAATCTATATTTTTCTGCTTGATAACTAGGTTTAGGGGGTTTAGTTGAGGATCTAGTTGTAGATGTAATTGATCTTTTGTTCCATTTAGAGCTAATTTTAAACCTTTTTCTGAGTTTTTTAGAATATTTCCGCTTATGACAGGCTCAAAATTAACATCTTCTACTTTTAAGTTAATTAACGCCATTTCTCCCTCAATTTTAGGGGTTCGAGGTGTTCCTGAGATTACCCCTTTAAAGTCTAATTTTCCTGAATAATCTATATTTTCCAAGGGGGATGATAGGGGTAAACTAGCTAAATTGAAGTTTTTTCCGTCAATATCAAAAGAAAATGCTCTTATTACTGGTAATTTGTTTTTATTGGGTTTAAAATCAACGTCTGACCACCCCTTTGCTGTTAAACCTTCTCCATTTAGTCCATCCAAGGTTAATCTTTGTCCATCCCATTGAATAGCTGCAGTTAAAGAACGGTCGACATAGGGTAATCCTTGACTAAATTGTAAGTTTCCCTTAGCTTGTAAGTATTTTAGGGATATTTTACTTAATTTACCTGCAATTTCCAATTCTCCTGACAAATTACCTGCTAATTCAGTAGCGATCGCTTTTAAGGGCAGAGAATCAGGTATCAAGGTAGTGGTAAAGTTACCTTGGGTAATGGTCAAATTATTAGCAGCGATCGCACCTTCGGATAATATTAATGTAGCATTACCTTTTCCTTCGATACTATTTAAAAAGGTGTTGGGATTGATATTTCCTACTAAAGCTAAATTACTGTTTAATTTTCCTGATAATCCTTCGGGAATTTGATTATTTAAACTACTGATATTAACATTATTACTTATTATTTCACTCGACCATTTACCTCCCCCTAAGGAAAGATTATTGGCAACTATTTTTCCTCCACCTACGGTTAAACTTCCCTGTCCTTTTCCCTGGATAGCATTAATATCAAAATCGAGATTACCCACCAGATCAAAACTTCCGTTTAAACTGCCTGGAAAAATTTTTCCAGGCAATAGTTTATTAATTTCAGTGTTATTTACTGCCAGTTTAGTTCGCCAACTCCCTTGGGATAACTGTATATTTTGGGCATTAATTAACCCATTTTCAACCTTTAATCTAAGTTCACCATCTGCTTTTAAGCTATCTTGCATTGGTTGCTTTGTATTTCCAGACACAAGAAGATTTCCTTGTATTTTTCCTTTTTTTAAGGGTAAATCTAAATCATTGGCATCAACCTGGGAAAGAATAACATTACTTTGCCAGTCACCATTTTTATAAGTAATATTCTCAGCTTTTATTATCCCCTTTCCTACTGGAAAGTTAGCCATTCCTGTTGCTGTAAAATTCTGAGGTTTCTTTAAATCTCCCGATAGATTGACACGAGTGAAAACTTGATTGATATAATTTGGGATATTTGTTTCATAAAGAGTTGCTAAACCAGATGTAGGTATGCTATTTCCTTCAATGTTAATAGAATAGGAACTAAAAGACGAATCAAGATTTATCTTACCTTTCCCTATTAATTTTCCCCCAAATGTAGGAATAGCCTGAAAACTGTCAATAGTAAGTTGAGATTTATTTAACGTTAAATTCGTTCTTATATTACTAAAATCAACACGATCAAATTTTACTTGATCTTGGTTATTTAAAGTAATCAAAACATTAGGGTCATTAAATTTGCCAAGAATCTTTAAATCTCCTTGAACTCTACCAGTTACAGGTAAATTTTTAGATTGTGGTTGTATAGTCTTAAATATATCTTTAATCGGGGTTACTTGAGTATTGGCTGTTAAGTTAAATCCCTTATCTAAATCAAGATTTCCGTTAACAACTCCTGTTATTTCTCCGAACTCAGTTATGACCTGATCAAACTCAATTTTTCTCTTTCTGAACTTTAACTGTCCCTGAGTAACTAGGGATTGAGGTAAACCTTTAACCTTGCTATCTACTTGGTTTAACCTAGCCACTCCTTGTAAGTTTTCTATTCTTCTATTGGCATGGGCAACTTCTAAATTAACATCTATTTTTCCCGAATTTAACTCTAGAGGAAGGTTCAAAATTTGACTGACTTTCTTGGCTGAAACTCTATGTCCTCTAACTAATAAATTAGTTGTTTTCTCCCCACGTCTAAATATTCCAGAAACATTAAGATTACCCTCTTCAATAAGATTAGATTTTACTCGAAACTTTATAGCATTATTCCTTCGATCAATTTGGAGTATTCCTGATAGATTTTGTAAGTTTATAGGAGTTTCTTTTTCACCTTCATTAGAACGAGACACGACAACAGCTTGTCCTTTTTCAATTGACAAACTCTTAAACCGAATAGGACTATTAGGATTCAATTTATTAAAACGAGTTACTAACCAATCTCCCTTTTCTCCTTGCTCTAAATAAGCCGATGGTTCAACAGCAGTTACATGAATTTCTAACTTCCCATTGATGATATATGCAATAGGATTGTAAGTAATTTTTAAAGCCGACATAGACACTTGAGCCGGATCAGTTGATGTAGATAAAAGATCCGTTTCTCCAAAGCGAATATAATTAAAAGAAAATCCTTCTAATGAGCCTAACTCCACAGGACGATTAAGAAAATTCTGGAGTTGTTGTTCTACTGTAGGAGTCAAGTTTTTTTGCACCAAGAAACCCCCAGCAACTGTGCCACCGCATAATCCCAAAAGGACAACACCAACACCCCAACCTATCCAAGAACGATGCTTTTTTGGGAATTGAAACTTTTTGGGAAATTCTAAACTAAACTCCCGTCGCTCAGGAAAAGGGTTTCTTTTCATGATTCCTACTCACACCACCAAAAACTTGCACTGATAAATTATCAGATTTTATGCACCCATTATAGTTCCTAAAATAAATATTAACGTCAAACCCTTTCCTAAAACCATCAAAATTTGGTAGCCTAATTTAATACTTAGGGAATGGAATGTAGAAGTGAATATTATTATTGGTCGCAACAAGTCAGCCCGAAGGGCTTACGGGATAGACGAAATCGCATTGGTACCTGGTACTCGTACTTTAGATCCAAGTTTAGCCGATACCGCTTGGACTATTGGAGGTATCCAACGTAACATACCCATATTAGCAAGTGCCATGGACGGGGTGGTAGATGTGAACATGGCTGGATTACTCTCAGACTTAGGAGCGATCGGTGTTCTTAATCTAGAAGGGATTCAAACTCGTTACAACGATCCCAACCCCATTCTCGATCGCATCGCATCCGTAGGCAACACTGAGTTTGTGGGGTTAATGCAGGAGTTGTATGCAAAACCTATTCAACCCGAATTAATCAAACAGCGCATCACCGAAATTAAAAGCAAAGGTGCCATAGCTGCGGTAAGTTTAACCCCTGCTGGTGCTTCTCAATACGGAGAAATTGTAGCAGAAGCGGGTGCAGATTTGTTGTTTGTACAGGCAACAGTGGTATCCACTGCACATTTATCCCCAGAATCTATTAATCCTCTAGATTTACAGGAATTTTCCCAACAAATGCCCATGCCTGTCATTTTCGGTAACTGTGTCACCTACGAAGTGGCCTTAAACTTGATGAAAGCAGGAGCAGCCGCAGTTTTGGTAGGGATTGGACCAGGTGCCGCTTGTACTTCTAGAGGGGTATTAGGGGTGGGAGTTCCCCAACCAACAGCGATCGCCGATTGTGCAGCCGCTAGGAATGATTTTCAGGAACAAACCGGCCGTTATGTCCCCGTGATAGCTGATGGTGGTATTGTCACCGGCGGAGACATTTGTAAATGTATCGCTTGTGGTGCCGATGCGGTGATGATTGGTTCTCCCATTGCCCGTGCTGCTGAAGCTCCTGGTAGGGGTTATCATTGGGGTATGGCAACTCCTTCCCCTGTATTACCCAGAGGAACCCGTATCAATGTAGGAACCACAGGTACCATCGAAGAAATTCTCACAGGCCCAGCTAAATTGGACGATGGCACCCATAATTTACTTGGAGCTTTGAAAACTAGTATGGGAACTTTAGGGGCTAAGGATCTTCGGGAAATGCAGGATGTGGAGGTGGTGATTGCACCCTCTTTGCTCACCGAAGGAAAAGTTTATCAGAAAGCTCAACAGTTGGGTATGGGTAAATAAAAGTTCCCATACTTGTGAGGTACAGAAGTTATCTCTTTGAGGCACAAGGCAGGGAGTAGAAGGCAGAAGTTAGGTTTACCTCATGAGTCCGAGAAACGCTATATTTTTTCAAATGGCAAAACCTGCTGGAAATGGAGAAAAATTTAAAATTCACAATTCCCCCTTCTGTGGGGATTTTTTTATGGTAACCATTAGATATTTCAATCAAAATGTCCCAAACTATTGTGGAAAGTAGGTGCCATCTTAGTTAAGTTTAAGGAGGTACAGGAACTAATTGTTACAAATTTGGTTCTTTTTTATATAGGGATTGACAAATTAAGGTCAATGACGGCAATCTAAAAAAAAGTTAAAATTGTTAACTCTGTTTTAAAATTGCTGGTTGTATATGTATGCTTTCTTTACTATCATCGCTATTCATCGCACAAACCCCTTCCTATCCCCTAACCTATAGGGAAAGGAATCCTCAGTTTATTACTCAACCTCAAGAGATACGTCCCCTACCAGGGGAACTCAATGACGTTTTAGTTTTCAATAGCAATAGTCCCGAAGTAGTTACTACAGAAGGTGTTTTATTATCGACGTTTCCTCCCAATGGGAAACGATATCCTAACGCCCATCTAAATCATCCTGTAGAGGGTCGTTTTGACGTTTTCAGCCATCACATTTCTCGACCCTCCCAAGGCAATAAAACCCTTTATCAAGGTCTTTTAGTTCATAACCCTACTTCCAAGACAATAACTGTCAATATCATACAGGGGGCTAGTTATTTAAACTCTTCTGATGCGCCTTTCATTAACCTCCCCTCCATTGTCGAAGATCCATCGGGAGAAGTATATTCTGGTCCGGGTTCTCGCTTAATGGGAGATATTTTGCGGGGGGTTAACCAAAAAGAATTATCCCGTCGCATTATTATCCCACCTTACCAGAGTGGTATGCTGTTTACCCTACCCATTAAACCGAGTAGCGCGCGCTCGACGTTTTTACGGGTGTACAGCGATGGACCCCTTTATATGGCTAATTTAGCCCTTTATGAAATAGCAGAACAAGTTAAATATCAACAGGAAGACGAGGAAAAAGTCAAGACTCTTTATCGACAACCCAACATCAACGAATGGCGAAGCATCGTTACCAGAGGTGGTTTAATTTATCCTAGGGATTTAGCTCCTACCCCTATTGACGTGGACTACGGCGATCGCACCATTTATGGTCGTGTTGCAGGTATTTCTGTGGGATCGGAATGGGAAGCAAGACTTAGCGATGGAGAGGGTAAACCTTATCTGAGTATTCCTCGACGGGGTGGAGCTTTTTCCTATCCTCTGAGTACGGTTACAACGGGAACCCACGGTACTCGACAGATACAAAGTGCGCCTATGCTGGTGCGTTATCCTGATACTGCTTACAAAGCTCACGGAAATTATGGAGTACATTATAGTTTAACCTTACCCTTGGTTAACAAGACCAATGAACCCCAAACTGTTGCCGTAACTTTACAAACCCCTTTCAAGAAAAATGAATACGCTGATCGCCTGATATTTTCTCGTCGTCCGGAAGGCCAAGTGTTCTTTCGGGGAACGGTACAAGTCAATTATCAAGATCGCAAAGGAAGCAATCAACAGCGTTTCTTTCATCTAGTACAGCGACAAGGACAAAAAGGAGAGCCTTTGGTGAGATTGAATCTAAAACCAGGAGAAGAAAGAAAGGTTGAGGTTGATTTTCTTTATCCTCCCGATGCAACACCTCCCCAAGTTTTAACCGTGGAAACCATGCAATTGTTCTACGGTAATCTTCCTAATTAAAAGTGTTGGTGTAGGGGGTTTGAGTCGAGTTAATTTCACCCCCAATTTTATTTTTATAAGCTAGAATATTCTTTTTTCCAGCACAAAAAAAACATTAGAATAGTGTGCCTTTTATTTGGTCTGGAAAGGATTTTGTACCATTTGCTTGTCGACCTTTTGGGTTAATTTATCCAATTCTATCACTTCACCTTCCGTGAGTCGCCAACCAGTAGCTCCTAAGTTTTGTTCCATTTGTTGATAATTTTTTGCTCCAGGAATAGGAATAAACCCTTTACAAATACACCAATTAATAGCTACTTGGGCCATGGTTTTTTCTCTTAAAGTGGCGATTTCTGCTAATCCTTGTAATAGAGGACGAGTTTTTGGCAACATTTGTCTAATAAATAAACCCCTAAAACCTTTAGGAACTGGACCATTTTCTTGATACTTTCCGGTTAACAATCCTAAAGCTAAAGGACTATAAGCGATTAATTTTATACCTAATTCATCACATACTTCTTTAACCCCTAATTCTGTTACGGGATAAGTAGATAATAGTGAATATTGTATCTGTAAACTGATAATTGGGATGTTTCTTTCAGTAAAACGTCGAATTATTTCTCTGATTCGTTTCGGACCATAATTAGATAAACCCACTCCCTTAACTAACCCTTGTTCGTATAAATCACCTAACCCATCCAACAGAGGCCATTCTTGCCAAGGAAAATAATTAGCAGTTGGCCAGTGCATTTGGACTAAATCAATATTTCTTCCTAACCGTTGCGCTGAGGCTTTTCCAGCGTTTACCATAGACTGACGAGTCCATCGCCAAGGATAAGCCGCTAACTTGGTGGCAATACAAATTTTATCCTGATTCAAGCCTTGATATTCTCTGGCAAATTCTCCTAATAGGGTTTCGCTACGTCCTTTAAGTTTTCCTGTACCGTAGGAATCTCCTGTATCAAACAGTGTCACACCGTTGCTGACAGCCAGGTTAAATACTTGCTTTAGCCCCTCATCCATGCTCTGATCGTAACCCCATAACAAACGATTTCCCCAAGCCCAGGTACCACATCCCATCTCAGACAAGGAAAGAGAAGAATTAACATCAATGAAAGTTTTTTGATAGTTGTCTAGGTTATGGGGTGGTTGTGTTGTCATTACTTTTATCTTCTTTCTGGGCTATGGTACTGTCTATTAACGGGGAGGTTCAGAAGCTTCTATAAGAAAGTGTTCTCCATCTTTTTCATAGACAAGGACTCGCTCACCTCTAGCTAATGAGTTACTGGGGTGATGAAATTTTAGTTTAGTTTGATCTGATAACTGTACAAAAATAATACTCCCATAAGAACCCGATACTACTCCTGTAATTGTACCAACTTCGTAAGGAGACTGTCTGGCTACATTTTCAGAATTAGAGCCTGTTGGAGTAGAAGTTTGTTTGAGAGGTTCTGCTGTAGTTATTTTAGCAACAGAAACAAGGGCAATAATGGAAATTATGCCGACTAAAAATCTATTCATTTAATTTTCCTCACTGATGAAATAACTGAGGTTTTACTCACATCTTGCACCTTCGATAAAACTGGCTAGTTTGTAAGCGTTTAGCTATCAGCCATCAGCTAAAAAATATCAATCCCTATCATCTACTGTGAGTAAGATTAAACCAATGCTGAACGCTGACTGCTGACTGCTTACTAATTTAAGTTTTTCTATACTGGTGCAAGATATCAGTTTTACACAAGAGTAATTACCTCATTTATTGCTGTTAATTTACTTTCTTTCAATTTAGGAGTTATGCCTGCTCTAAGCTATAAAAAGAAAATAAAATTTATTCCCTAATCCTAGGTGTTGCCTTAAATATCAGGTGAAGAGATTATTGGGAAAAATTAATCATAAACCAACTGTGTCTTCTCTTTGTTTTGTTTTTTGATAGCTTTTTTAACAGATGGAAATTATGCCGACCAAAAATCTATTCATTTAGTTTTACTCACTGATACAATAACTGAGGTTTTACCAAAGAGTAATTACCTCATTTATTACTGTTTATTTCCTTTCTTTCAATTTAGAAGTTATACCTGCTCTAAGCTATAAAAAGAAAATAAAGTCTGTTCTATAATCTCAGTTGTTGCCTTAAATATTAAATGAAGGTATTTAACTTGAGTTCAACATAAGAAAAGTTTTAGAATTCAGAAGTTTCAAACACCTATTTATCTCCTCAAAAAAACTTAATTATCAAAAACAAGACAGCATATTCGGAAATACGCATTCACCCCACACCCTAAACCCTACACCCCAATACCCCACACCCTAACCTCACCAACACTTTATAATACAGTTACATATAAACCGACCAATAACCGTTAAAATCTAAACTAGGTAAGATTAAGGAGAGATATTTGTGACTCGTCAATCAGCCCCAAGTTTGCAACCCTTATTGGGTGGTATTATTGCTGCGTTATTAGTGGTAATCAGCTTTAACTCATTCGTTGTCATTAACCCTGGACAGGCAGGGGTTTTAAGTGTTTTAGGGAAAGCACAAAATGGAGCATTATTAGAAGGACTTCATTTTAAACCTCCATTAGTATCTGCTGTGGATGTTTACGATGTTACTGTCCAAAAATTTGAAGTCCCAGCCCAGAGTGCAACCAAAGATTTGCAAGATTTAAGCGCAAGTTTTGCGATTAACTTTCGCCTCGATCCTGTGCAAGTTGTAGAAATCAGACGTACTCAAGGAACCTTACAAAATATTGTTTCTAAAATTGTTGCTCCCCAAACCCAAGAATCATTTAAGATAGCGGCTGCTAAACGGACAGTAGAACAGGCTATCACCCAAAGAAGCGAACTCAAAGAAGACTTTGACAACGCCCTCAATTCTCGCCTAGAAAAGTACGGTATTATTGTTCTAGATACCAGCGTTATTGACCTTAATTTTTCCCCTGAGTTTGCCCGTGCGGTAGAGGATAAACAGATCGCAGAACAAAAAGCACAACGGGCTGTTTATATTGCTCAAGAAGCTGAACAAGAAGCCCAAGCCGATATTAACCGTGCTAAGGGTAAAGCTGAGGCTCAACGGTTGTTAGCAGAAACCTTAAAAGCCCAAGGGGGTGAATTAGTTCTACAAAAAGAAGCCATCGAAGCTTGGAAGCAAGGCGGCGCACAAATGCCTAAAGTATTGGTCATGGGAGGGGATAGTAAGAGTAGTGTTCCTTTTCTCTTTAATTTAGGAGATTTGCCGGCTGAGTGATCGGCGAGTAATTATCAGGTGTAGGGTAGGTAATGTTAATTAGAAGTGTTCAATGGATCTCTAGAAACTATTTGCAACATTACCTATCTTGCTTCGAGATCTTATGAAAATTGAAAAAAGTTAAATTCTAAATTCCACACTTTCTATGACCAATTTTGCCATTAATGTTGATAACATAAGCTTTAGTTGGCACGAAAAGGCACCTGTTTTAACCTCTTGTTCCTTGGCAGTCCCAGAAGGAGAATTTTGGATGCTTTTAGGGGCAAACGGTAGCGGTAAATCAACCCTACTGAGATTGTTAACTAATTTGTTAACTCCCCAAAATGGAACCATTACCATGACTCCCCCCGTAGGTTTTGTCTTTCAAAACCCCGATCGCCAATTAGTTATGCCCACCGTTGGGGCTGATATTGCTTTTGGTTTAGTAGAGGAGAAGTTACCTCCTCTAGAGATACGCTATCGGGTCAGAGAGGCACTAACTGCAGTCAATTTACTAGAATTAGAAAGAAGACCTATATACGCTCTCAGTGGTGGACAAAAGCAACGCATTGCCATTGCCGGTGCCATCGCCCGTCATTGTTCGGTGTTGCTATTGGATGAACCAACGGCTTTGCTTGATCCTGATACTCAAATCGAATTGGTGGAACAAGTACAAAATTTAGTCAAGAGTCGCGGTATCACGGCTTTATGGGTGACACATCGCTTAGAAGAATTAAATTACTGCGATGGGGCTTTTTTACTTGAAGGGGGAAAAGTGGTGCAACAAGGAGATCCCCAGGTTATTAAAGCAAAAATTTCCCATTGAACAGGGTTTAGGGTGTGGGATTTAGTTTTTTATTCAGACGATAAAATCAAAAGAGTTAGGTTAGTGCTTAGAGCCGATGGTTATCCCTCTTCTGTCACTCTCCGAACGCCTTATATTTTCTAAAGTCTAGAGCCTTTGTTTATTAGGCTTCATAGGGATTCTACAAGACACTTACAGAACAAAAATATGGTTTAATAATGAGTGATTTTAATATATGTTGTATTTTTTGAAAGATTAAGGAAAACTATGAGGCTCTCAAAATTTCGCTTTCACCAAATCTGTATCTCTAACTTCAAGTCTGTATTTCTAACTTCGGCGACAATTGTTGGTTTGACTGGCTTGAGTTTTCCCGTTTCTGCAATAGAATTAGGACCTCAGCTTAACGAAACTCTACATACTTCCATTCAATTTGAACAATTATATGGCTTTGGCGATAGCATTAGCGATATAGGTAATACTTTTAATCTTGTCGGGTTTCCTCCTCCCCCTTATGTTGATGGACGGTTTTCTAACGGAAAAATTTGGGTGGATTTTCTCGCTGACTATTTTAAGGTTAATCCTACTCCAATTACTGCATTTGATAGTGCTACTTCACTCGCAGATACTGATGGTATTAACTTTGCTTTTGGGAGTGCTACATCGGGGCTAGATTTCCGACCTAGTCTTGGAATTGAGGTAGGGGTTCTCGCTCAGGTTGAGACTTTTATTAATTTACTTAATCAAAATGCTCAAACTCTTACTAATAGCAATGCTTTGTACACTCTCTTTGTCGGAGGAAGTGACTATTTAAACTTACCAAACCTACCTAATACTGTTGAAGAGACCGAACTAATTTATTCTCAAACAGTTAATAATATCTCCACTGTACTAACTCAATTAGCTGAAAATAATGCTAAAAATATTTTAGTATTAAATCTGCCTGATTTGGATAAACTTCCTTTAAGTGCCTCTTTAGTTGACTCTCAAAAAACCTCTTTAAACAATTTAGTTTTAGGACACAATGAATTACTGAAGAATGAGATTCAAAACCTTAGTACAGTATTCCCCAAGACTAACTTTACTCTGTTCGATCTTAACGGTCTATCAAATCAGATACAAGAAAAACCAGAAAATTTTGGTTTAACAAACGCAACCAACGGTTGTTTGATGTCACCAGAATGTTTAGATGCTGACAGTTACCTTTTCTGGGACGAGGTTCATTTTACAACGGCTGGATATCGAATATTAGCCGATTCTGTTCTAGAAAGCTTAGCAGCTAAACTGGCGTGGGGACACGAATACCTGAAAGCCTTACCAGATGACGAAAAGAGCCA
>NZ_JARVCN010000005.1:0-16640 GCF_038442745.1 Crocosphaera sp. Alani8 | reverse complement strand
GTTTTAGCCATCGCTTCTCATATCAACTTTTCTTGGTGCAAGATGTGAGTTAAACCCCCAAATATGACATAGGCCAATTATGGCAAGGGCTAGTTCCTCACCATACTTTTCCTAAGTGATTAAAAACACGGCTATTTAAAATTTTCTAGTTTATTAATCAGAAAGAGTAGAGATTTCTACTGCTTGTTTAACACACACATAAAGAGGAAAAGATCAAGCATCTTTAACTCTTTTTTCCTTTATGGAAATAATCCTAAAGGTGCGCTTAAAGATGCGGGTGGCTACCGCCGCGTCTTCGAAGGTGCGAATCCGCTTGGATCACACCTCTGCCTCCTGCCCCCTCTACGAAGATAAGATTGGTTTTAGAACCGAATTTGTATTATTTTCAGGTTACTATTCCTCCCTTTTCTTGTCCCGAACTCAGCTTTATTTATGAGGTTCCATAAAATCAATTTCTGGACCAAGAGGAACAACACCAGTGGGATTAATTGTTTTGTGACTTTCGTAATAATGACCTTTAATGTGAAGAAAATTCACCGTTTCTGCCACACCTGGAGTTTGATATAGATCCCTGAGATAATTCCATAAATTAGGATAATCAACAATGCGACGTAGATTACACTTGAAATGTCCTACATAAACGGGATCAAATCTTACTAAAGTAGTAAATAGTCTCCAGTCTGCTTCGGTGATCTGTTCTCCAGTTAAATAACGCTGCTTAGAAAAGATTTCTTCTAACCAGTCCAAACTATCAAATAAAGGTTTCAAAGCTTCTTCATAAGCATTCTGTGTGGTGGCAAATCCGCATTTATAAACCCCATTATTAACAGTATTGTAAATGCGCTCATTGAGAGAGTTAATAGTATCTCTCAAAGCTTCGGGATAGTAATCTCCTGGTTTTGCTCCTATTTGATCAAAAGCACTGTTAAACATCCGAATAATCTCCGAAGATTCGTTGTTAACAATGGTTTTTGTCTGTTTATCCCAGAGAATTGGTACTGTTACCCGACCAGTGTATTCTGGATCAGCTTTGGTATAAATTTCGTGTAGATACTTAGCGTCAAATAGGGGATCGGTAATGACATTTTCCCCTGGTTCAAACGTCCAACCATGTTCCCCCATATACCAGTGAACCACTGATATAGAGATCATTTTTTCCAGTCCTTTGAGGGAACGAAAAATTAGGGTACGATGGGCCCAAGGACAGGCCAAAGAAACATAGAGATGATAGCGATTCGGTTCTGCTTTAAAATCACCATCACCACTCGGACCAGGACTTCCATCAGCAGTTACCCAGTTACGAAACCGAGACGCTTGACGAACAAATCGCCCTTCGGTTTTGCTGGTATCGTACCATTTGTCGTGCCAAACACCATCAATTAGAAGACCCATAATTTTTCTGCACCGTTTACAAATCTCTACATCTTTTAGGATAGATTGTTTCTTTAAAAAAGAGAATAGGTCATTTTATTAACAGATTGTCAACTAAAAATCGACAATCAAAGAAAGTATGTCAGTTATCAATTACCAGTTACTAGTTACCTGAGTTGGATACAAGCAAATTTATCTCGAAGATTATTCTATTGCTTATTGCCAATAAATTAAGCAATCTTACTCATTGTATTAATAAAATTTATGTAACTATTTATAAATTTTTTAGGATAAATGATCACATATCTGATATGGAGAAAAACTAACTTATACAAGAGGCATTAGGGTATAAACACTCATTAGTTTAATTAATCAGATCGTCTACAAATTGTAATAAAAAATTCCCTAAGAAAGAGAAAAAACAATGTTAAAACGGTCTAACTATCGTGATATGATAAGGACTCGAAAAGCACATAAGTGAATAAACGGTTGACTACAAGCGACTTTGAGCGACCGTATAACTTTCTACAATTTTCTCTATTACCAGTAGGTCAGGAGAAACCGACTTACGAACTAATAAATGAGAAATTAACGATGCCCATTCATGGAGGAATAACAAAATGGCACAGGCCACCAAATCAGGGTTTAATGCCGGTGTTCAGGACTACCGCCTAACCTACTACACCCCAGACTACACCCCTAAAGATACCGATCTTTTAGCTTGCTTCCGCATGACTCCCCAACCGGGTGTTCCTCCAGAAGAAGCCGGTGCAGCAGTAGCAGCAGAATCTTCTACTGGAACTTGGACAACTGTATGGACCGATAACTTAACCGACTTAGATCGTTACAAAGGTCGTTGTTATGATATCGAGCCTGTTCCCAACGAAGACAACCAGTATTTCTGCTTCATCGCCTATCCTTTGGACCTATTTGAAGAAGGATCTGTAACCAACGTCCTCACCTCTTTAGTGGGTAACGTTTTCGGTTTCAAAGCTTTACGTGCGTTACGTTTAGAAGACATCCGCTTCCCCGTTGCTTTGATCAAAACCTTCCAAGGGCCTCCCCACGGAATCACCGTTGAACGGGATAAACTAAACAAGTACGGTCGTCCCCTCTTAGGTTGTACCATTAAGCCCAAATTAGGTCTATCCGCTAAAAACTACGGACGTGCGGTTTACGAATGTTTACGGGGTGGTTTAGACTTCACCAAGGACGACGAAAACATTAACTCTCAGCCGTTTATGCGTTGGCGCGATCGCTTCTTATTTGTACAAGAAGCCATCGAAAAATCACAAGCTGAAACCAACGAAGTTAAAGGTCACTACCTCAACGTTACCGCAGGTACTTGTGAAGAAATGATGAAACGGGCTGAGTTTGCCAAAGAAATCGGCACTCCCATCGTCATGCACGACTTCATAACCGGTGGTTTCACTGCTAACACCACCCTAGCTAAGTTCTGTCGTGACAACGGTTTATTACTCCACATTCACCGTGCTATGCACGCGGTAATTGACCGTCAGAAAAATCATGGTATCCACTTCCGCGTTCTAGCTAAGTGTTTACGTTTATCTGGTGGTGACCACCTCCACTCTGGAACCGTTGTAGGTAAGTTAGAAGGGGAAAGAGGTATCACTATGGGGTTTGTTGACCTCATGCGTGAAGACTATGTTGAAGAAGATCGTTCTCGCGGTATTTTCTTCACCCAAGACTACGCTTCAATGCCTGGAACAATGCCTGTTGCTTCCGGTGGTATCCACGTATGGCATATGCCCGCCTTAGTGGAAATCTTCGGCGACGACTCCTGCTTACAGTTCGGTGGTGGTACTTTAGGACACCCCTGGGGTAACGCACCTGGTGCAACCGCTAACCGTGTAGCTCTTGAAGCTTGTGTCCAAGCTCGTAACGAAGGTCGTTCCTTATCCGGTGAAGCAGGTAACCAAGTTATCCGCGAAGCTTGTAAGTGGAGTCCTGAGTTGGCTGCTGCTTGTGAACTTTGGAAAGAAATTAAATTCGAGTTTGAGGCAATGGATACACTCTAATCTTGGGATAATTGTTAGTTTTTAAAAGATATTAAAAACTGAAAACTAACAACTGTGTCCGAGGAGGGACGGGTAGGCATCTATGTATCCCAAAAAAATAGCTAATGATACTGCCGAAGTAATACAAAATTACCTAACTTATCAAGCGGTTCGTGTGATTCTTGACCAATTATCGGAAACCAACCCCAAACAGGCTATATGGCTGAGGCAATATACAGCTTCCCACAATATCCAAAAAGGGGAACCTTTTATTGAAGGTTTAATGGGAGAAGATAAAGAGCTAGTGTTACGTATTCTCAAAGTGCGAGAATATCTAGCCTCTGAGGTGATGGAATTTATGCCCCAGATGGTGAGGCATCGTATTAGTCAGGCCAATGTAGAACATCGTCGGCGGCTATTGGAGAGGCTTACCAATGCTCCCCCGATCTCCTCAACTGCTTCTGAGTCAGAGAATGATGACTTAAACCCTAATTGTGACTAATTTGAGATAGGAACTAACCAGCAATGAAAACATTACCTAAAGAGCGTCGTTACGAAACCCTTTCTTATTTACCCCCTTTAACGGATCAACAAATTCTTCTCCAAGTTCAAAATGTCTTGGATCAAGGCATGATTCCTGGGGTTGAGTTTGAAGAAGAGCCCAACCCAACAACTCACTTCTGGACCATGTGGAAGTTACCTTTATTTGGTGCCGGTTCTGCACAAGAAGTATTGGCTGAAGTACGGGAATGTCGTTCTGAGTATCCTAACGCCTACATCCGCGTTATTGGTTTTGACAACATTAAACAGTGTCAAACCATGAGTTTCATCGTTCACAAGCCTAACAACCGCGCATACTAGGCTGTTTTAGAGAACTTTGAGCTTTCAATCTTGACCTACCTACAATTATTGTGGGTAGGTTAATATTATTTGCGGAAGAATACTTGATACTAACCAGGGGTAAGCATTCAGCAGTCAGTGTTCAGCTAACAGATAAAGGTGCAGATCATAAAACTGATAGCTGATGGCTGATAACTGATAACTGATAACTGAATGCTTACCAAAACTATTCAATCGTTAGCGAAAAAACTAACCATCAATATAAGCATAATCCGGTTGTAAAGTAGCCTCTACTTTCACTTTATTGTCTTCAGAAACATCCACCATTACAGTGTCGCCATCCTGAATATTGCCAGCTAAAATTGATTCAGCTAAACTGTCTTCTAAACGTCCCATAATAGCACGACGCAAAGGTCTAGCACCATAGCTTGGATCGTACCCTTCTTCGACCACTAAAGCTTTGAAATCCTCGCTAACCGTTAAACTAATTTGACGTTGTTCGTACAATTGTTGGGCAACTTCTGCTAACAATAAATCAGCAATTTCTGTTACTTCAGGTTTAGTCAGTTGACGGAAAACAATTATCTCATCCAAACGATTCAAAAATTCAGGACGAAAGTATTGTTTTAACTCATCGTTGACTGCTCCTTGAATGCGTTTATAGTTAACATTTTCGTCTTCGTCTTCGGTTTCAAAACCAAAATTATCACCCCCTTTCTCAATAACTTTTGAGCCAATATTGGAAGTCATAATAATTAAGGTGTTTCTAAAGTCGACGGTGCGTCCTTTACTGTCGGTTAACCGTCCATCTTCTAATAGTTGCAACAGTAAATTAAAGACATCAGGATGAGCTTTCTCTATCTCATCAAACAAAACTACACTGTAGGGTTTACGGCGAACCGCTTCGGTTAATTGTCCACCCTCTTCGTAGCCTACAAAACCAGGGGCAGTTCCGATTAATTTAGATACGGTATGACGTTCCATATATTCGGACATATCTAAACGAATCATGGCGTCTTTTGAACCGAATAAAAACTGTGCTAAGGCCTTTGTTAATTCAGTTTTACCGACTCCAGTAGGTCCGGCAAAAATAAAGCTTGCAATGGGACGTTTAGGGTTTTGTAAACCGATTCTAGAGCGACGAACAGATCGAGATACGGCTGTTACAGCTGCTTGTTGACCGATAATCCGCTCGTGTAAATTATCCTCTAAATACATCAAAGATTCTGACTCTGTTTCTGTCAGTTTATTGACAGGAACACCCGTCCAGGCGGTGACAATTTGGGCAATATCTTCTTCATCAACCACGGGAATCAAAGAGTCAGGATTGATAACTGGGGCTTCGTTTTCGTCCTCGAAAGAAGACTGATTTTTCATCTGTGAACAATGCCGTAGGTGAATGCGAGATCCAGCTTCATCGATAAGATCAATCGCCTTATCTGGTAAGAAGCGATCGCTAATATATCTTTCTCCTAAATGGGCAGCTGCTGCGATGGCTTTTTGCGAAAACTTAACTTGATGATGGGCTTCGTATTCTTTACGCAACCCCTCTAAAATTTCGATAGTTTCCTCAACAGAGGGTTCCCCTACCATCACCGGTTGAAATCGCCTTTCTAGGGCTGCATCTTTTTCGATATACTGACGATATTCATCTAAAGTAGTTGTTCCCAAACATTGCAATTCGCCCCTTGCTAAAGCTGGTTTTAAGAGGTTCGCTGCATCCATAACTCCACCCATAGTTCCAGCACCTACTAAGGTATGTATTTCGTCGATGACCAGGATAATGCTACCAGATTCTTTGACCTGTTCGACGATGGACTTTAATCTTTGTTCAAATTCTCCACGAAAGCGAGTTCCCGCTACCAATAACCCCATATCTAGGGCAAATACCTGTTTGTCCTGTAAAATTTCGGGTACATCCCCTTCGACAATACGCTGAGCTAATCCTTCGGCGATCGCAGTTTTCCCCACTCCGGGTTCACCCACCAAAACAGGATTATTCTTACTACGACGACCAAGAACTTGAATAGTTCTTTGGATTTCTGTGTTTCGTCCCACCACAGGGTCTATTTGCCCTTCTCTAGCCTTTTTTGTTAAATTTGTACCGAACTGTTCTAGGGTAGCCTTAGATTGGGAAAAATTAGCAAATGGAGAGGTTTTTTCTCCTGCGGTTACAGGCACTTGCTCCTCTTCTCCTAATTTGTTCACAAGAGCGGTGCGTAATTCTTTTGTATCAACACCTAAAGAAATCAAAACTTTTACTGCTACCGTGGTGGGATCGGATAGCAAAACCATTAATATATATTCAGGGGTGACAAAACTATTATCTTTACGGGCTACTTCAAATGATTTTTCTAAAATTTGTTTAACGGTAGGAGTAAATGGTAAATTACTTGGACTAAACCCTCCTCCTTTACCCCTTAGACGTTCTATAGTTTGTCTCGCACTGATTAGGTTCACTCCCATGCCTTGCAAAACTTGAGCAGATAAGGAGTTTTCCTGACCTAGTAATCCCAGTAACAGGTGTTCTGTTCCCACTAAATTTTGTCCCATGCGTTGCGCTTCTTCTTGGGCAAGCATGATAGATTTAATCGCTTTATCGGTAAAATTCTCAAACATAAATTTTTGGTTTACAGTTTGTTACATTTCTTAATATCATACTTCATACTGTATCGTTTTTTTTTCAGGGTTGCAGTGGGGATAGCCGTAATTAGTCCTCTTGAGACAGGAGACAGGAGTTATACTAAATCGGCCTATCATGAGTAGAGCAATATTTTTTCTCCCTCTGAGTACCCTGCGTCCCCTGCCTTCTCAAGATGATTATCTACTTTCTAAAGCCGATTTGGTCTTACTCACATCTTGCACCTTCGATAAAACTGGCTAGTTTGTAAGGGTTCAGCTATCAGCCATTAGCCATCAGTTGAAACATATCAATCTCCATCTTATGCTGTGAGTGAGATTAAACCAATGCTTAACGCTTTCATCTCTTAGCTGAAAGCCGAACGCTGTGCGATAGCGCCGGAACGGAGTGAGGAACTGCTGACATCTTACTAATTTAAGTTTTTATGTACTGGTGCAAGATGTCAGTCTTAGGTGTACCTCATGAGTCCAAGAAAACCGATAATTCTCAACTATTCATCACCAGGTTCATTGGTAACGGTTTCGTCTATGGTGTCCTCTGCGGATGATCGTTTCCGTTTAACAGGAGGGAACGACTCGGATTTATTAATTTGAGTTACTGGGCGTTGGGTAGACGACTCCTCCGAGGAAAGATGAATTTTAATTGTTGGGCCAGAACTGGCTAAGCGGATTGTCATACCATCTTTGACCTGCTTTTCATTAATTAATTTTCCATCAATATAAGTACCATTGGTTCCTAAATTAACGATTCCCCAGTGATTTTTTTCGTAACGAATCTCTAAATGATGACGAGAAACAACTGCACTATAAAGAACTACCTCATTATCGGTAGAACGACCAATGCGAATAGTCGTTGTGGTTTTAAAAGTCCAACTTTGGATGGGAGTGGTTTTGGTCGGATGAAGTAAGGTTAGAGTAATCACCAAGGTTTTAGGTTATAAAGGGTGTTTCATCACTGAGTTTTCATTTCCTGGCCCAAAAATACAGCACGACGCAGTGTTGAAAACTACTCCCATAATAAATCTTTGTCAAGAGCGTATAATCAATTCTTAGTAAAAATTGAGTAATACACTAACGATTGATCAGGGAGTAATTATCAGTTAAATTTATGCTTACTATTAACTGCGTGGTTCTCGCTGTTGAGATATGATCACGTAGCAACTACTAGGATGTAGAAAAAATGCGTGTTAAAGTTTGTGGTATTACTCAGGCAAAACAGGGACAAGCGATCGCAGAACTGGGTGCAACTGCTTTGGGGTTTATTTGTGTTGAGTCATCACCGCGTCATGTTAAGTCCCAACAAATTCAAGAGATTATTGAAGTCATCCCCACAAACATAGATCGCATAGCAGTGTTTGCTAACGCCAGTTTAACAGAGATTGAGGCAGTTTTAAAGGTAGCTCGATTAACCGGGTTGCAACTACACGGACAGGAAACGCCCCAATTTTGCGCTGAGATTAAACAATTGTGGCCAGATTTAGAAATTATTAAAGCTTTTAGGGTTAAAACCTTAACATCTTTGGTAAACATCCCTGAGTATGGGGAAGCGATAGATACTTTATTGTTAGACGCTTACGATGCTCAACAGTTGGGAGGAACCGGAAAAACTTTAAATTGGGACATTTTGGCTACTTTTAACCCAGATATTCCCTGGTTTTTAGCAGGAGGATTAAACCCTAACAACATTTTACAGGCACTTGACAATTTAGCTCCGGATGGCATCGACTTATCCAGTGGAGTCGAGCGATCGCCTGGAGACAAAGACATAGATAAAGTGAGTCAATTATTTACACAACTCAATCAAGTGCTTTAGTTTGTTACAAAAAGCGTCAAATAATAAATAATTGCTAAGCTTGGTTAACTATTTTCCTTTTAACATCTTAAAATTTAATTAATAAGCAAAAAATATTGTTCATTTATCTTCATTAACCTTTGAAATGTAGGGGATAAAAAATTATGAACGGACTACTTGCCGATGCGAGTACAAGACTAGAAAAAGCACTAAAATATACCTCTATTTCTGATGATGCCATCGAACGATTAAAACATCCTAAAACCAGTTTAAGCGTTTCCATTCCTGTGAGAATGGATGATGGTTCGTTGCGAATTTTTCAAGGGTATAGAGTGCGTTATGATGATACCCGAGGACCAGGAAAAGGTGGGGTTAGGTATCATCCTAATGTCACTATGGATGAGGTACAATCTTTAGCCTTTTGGATGACTTTTAAATGTGCCTTATTAAACCTACCTTTTGGGGGTGCAAAAGGCGGAATAAATCTTAATCCTAAAGAACTCTCAAAACAAGAATTAGAGAGATTAAGTCGGGGTTATATAGAAGCGATCGCTGATTTTATTGGTCCCGATATGGACATCCTTGCACCGGATGTTTATACCAATCAAATGATCATGGGTTGGATGATGGATCAATATAGTATTATTCAGCGAAAAATTAGCCCTGGTGTAGTGACAGGAAAACCCCAAACAATGGGAGGTAGTCAAGGAAGAGATACTGCAACTGGCACCGGTGCATATTACGTTATTCAAACCATTCTTCCTAAGTTTGAACTGATACCAGAAACCACAACCGTTGCGGTACAAGGGTTTGGAAAAGCTGGTGCAGTGGTAGCAGAATTATTAGCAAAAGTTGGTTATAAAGTTGTAGCAGTTAGTGATTCTAAAGGGGGAATTTATGCAGAGCAAGGATTAGATATTGTTAGTATTCGTAACTATAAAAAAGAACATCGAGGAATTGCTGCCATCTATTGTCACGACACTGTTTGCAATATTGTTGAGCATGAAAGTATTACCAACGAAGAGTTATTGGAGTTAGACGTAGACGTTTTAATTCCGGCTGCTTTAGAAAACCAAATAACAGCTAAAAATGCCAATAATATTAGAGCAAAGTTTATCTTTGAAGTAGCAAACGGTCCTATAAATTCTGCAGCGGATTCGATTTTAGATGAGAAAGGAATCTATGTTTTTCCTGATATTTTGGTTAATGCAGGAGGGGTAACGGTTAGTTATTTTGAATGGGTACAAAATCGTAGCGGTTTGTATTGGACTAAAATAGAAGTTAATCAGCGAATGAGAGAGAAAATGACCAGTGAAACCCAAGCAGTTTTGTCCATCGCACAAGAAAATGGAGTGTCCATGAGAACAGCAGCTTATATTCATGCTTTAAACCGTTTAGGAGACGCATTGGATGCAAAAGGTACTAGAGATTACTATGTTAATGGTTCTAGCAATTGAAATGAGGTTATACTGATACTTCCCAAATAATGATCGGTTTACTCATTACTTTGATTTGGGTTTTGTAAGGGTTCGGTTGCGTTTTGTAAAGGTTCAATAATCGTAGGAAGTTGTCGAGCAAGATGTATTTTTCTTAGGCGCGGCCCCTCCGAATCTACGATAGTAAAAGATAAATTGCCGTAACTGAAAGTTTCTCCCTCGGTGGGCATTTTTTGCCACTGGTATAACAAAAATCCTGCCAAGGTTTGATACTCATCTGTTAAAGGTAAATCTAACCCCAAAACATCGTTTAATTCTTCAAGATTGAGTTGTGCTTCTATCAAAAAATTATGTTCATCGATCATTTTTAGGGTATCTTCTTCTTCAATAGTTGCTTCTATATCGTTTCCCAAAATTTCACCAATCACATCTTGTATGGTAATCAGTCCCGATGTTCCCCCAAATTCATCTACTACCATCACCATTTTAAGTTGCGATCGCTGCATCAATGCTAACAATTCATCTAAGGCCATGGACTCAGAGACAAACTTAACAGGTTTGATCCAAGACTCAATAAAAGCGGTTGCAGTTAACTCTCCCTTACTCAAAGGTTCTGCCAAATCTTTAAAGTCAATAATACCTAAAATATCATCCAGGGAGTCTCCTTTTACGGGATAACGAGAATGTCCCGTTTCTGTGACTTCCTGTAACAACTCCTCAAAAGTCGCTGTTTCTGCGATCGCTACTAACTGTGTGCGGGGAACCATCACCTCTACAGCATTAACTGCACCAAATTCAAAGATATTTTTTAATAATTCCCGCTCTTGCGCTTCTAGACCCGTAGACTCTCCTTCTGTGGCAATAATTAACTGTAATTCTTCGGATGTTACTTGACTATGACCCCCATTGGTGTTGTATCTAATGCCAACGCTGCGTAACAAATAACGGGTAGACTGGTTTAAAATCCAGATGAAAGGGTTAAAAACTTGAGCGATGACACCGATAGAGGGGCCCAAAAAACGGGCTAATTGTTCAGAATAGATTAAAGCCACCGATTTAGGGCATAATTCCCCCAAAACAATCTGTAAATAGACCAAAGATATAAAAGCGAAGGGAATGGCGATGGTGTGGGCTAAACTGTTGACAAGAACAGGGGATAAAGGCAATACTGATAAGGTTTCCAGCACCAATCTGGCCATGGTACTTTCCCCTATCCAACCCAAAGCTAAACTAGAAAGGGTAATACCCAATTGAGTGGTGGATAAAAGGCGATCAAGACTACGCTGTAAGGATTGTACCGTCTGCGCCTGAATGTCCCCTGCTTTAACCAACTGACTAACGCGCGATCGCCTCACTGAAACCATAGCAAATTCTGCAGTGACAAAAAAGGCGTTAATGGCTATCAATAAGAGAATTGAAAAAGCCCGTATTAAGATTGTATGGGTGGTCATATAGATGGTGTGACAATCGCAAAGATTATCGAATAACTGGAATTTGAGGGATATTCAACTGCAGTTTTTGATCCGGATAATCTGTTAAATTAAACGATAGGGCTTGACTGTCATCCACTAAGGCACTGGGAATTTTAACCTTCCCTGCAAAATTCTCGCTGTTGGGGGGTAATTCTTCCGGAAGTCCTTCGGTGATAGCACTCAAGGCGCGTCCTTCACTATCTTTAACCTCCAAAAAACTGTAAAGAAATTTCACCGAGGTTGTTCCTTGGTTTTGTAAATTTATCTTAAATGATAAGTTTGTTCCTTCGTTACTGGCTTCTTGAATTTCTAATTTAACCCCTTGATCTTGCACTTGCATGGGAAAATTAGCCATGTATTGAGAGGTTTCTACATCTGGAGAGTCATTCCGTTTGGATTGAGTCGTTTTATCTTCAGTGTTATTTTTTTTTGACTCTTGTTCTTTTTTAGTAATGGCTTGATTTTTCTTGTGGGTGTGGTCGTATACTCTAATTAAGATGGTTTTTTCATCGATGGGTTTAAATTCCGTGGGTTCATTGGATTTTTTAGAACTCTCACCTAATTTCTTGGTGGGATTGTTTTCTGGTTGACTCACCCCTTTTAGAGCTTGGGTTCCTGCTTGGTAAGCAAGATAAGCACTTGCGGTACCCGCTCCGGACATGATTAATAATAGTAGTAAAGTTAGTTTTAAGGTTTGATTAATCTTCATCAGTACAGTCTCTGAAATTATACTTAATTATATTGAATTATAATCCTTTCTAACCTATCCCGACTTTGGTAATTTATTAGCGATCGCTTTTTAGGTTTCCCCACACTCCTAGTCTTGTAATCTTCTAGTAAAGAGTCATGACATCGGTAATGGATAAACGAGATTGTACCCCCAGATTCCAGGAAGAAATATGACCTCTTTCCAGGTGATCACAAGCGGCACAAGCAATCATTGCAGCGTTATCGGTGCAAAGTTTTAGGGGAGGAAAATGGACGGTTAGATTGTGTTCTTTAGCTGCTTGTTGCAGGTGATTTCTCAAACCACTATTGGCAGCAACCCCACCACCAACAGCAATGTGGGTTAATTTATGATCTAGAGCGCAAGCAGTGGTTTTTTTTGTTAGGGAACGGGCGACGGTTGCTTGAAAACTAGCCGCTAAATCAGCAACGGGTAAGGATTCTTTATGCTCTTTTTTGAGCTTTTCCACTAACCGTAAAACCGCTGTTTTTAAGCCACTAAAACTAAAGTCATAGGGATGATAACCTCCTTGGGGTAAAGATACTTTTCCTTCTGGTAGATTAAACCTTTTTGGGTTCCCTTGGAGGGCTAATTTATCGATAATTGGCCCTCCTGGATAACCGAGGTTTAATAACCTAGCTACTTTATCAAACGCTTCTCCTGCTGCATCGTCACGAGTGTTTCCCAATTGTTGATAGACACCGCAATCTTTAACATGAATTAGACTGGTATGACCCCCCGATACCAATAGACATAAAAAAGGAGTTTGCCAATGGGGTTGACTAAGATAAGTTGCGTAAATATGACCTTCTAAATGGTGAATTCCTAAGAAGGGTTTTTGATGAATCATAGCAAGGGTTTTGGCGGCAGTTTCTCCTACCATTAAAGCTCCAACTAATCCTGGAGCAACGGTTGCAGCGATACCATCGATATGATTCCAGGTTAATTTTGCTGCTTCCATCGCTTCTTCAATGCAAGGGTTAATGGTTAAAAGATGTTGACGGGAAGCTTCTTCTGGAACCACACCACCGTAACGCTTATGTAAATCAATTTGAGATGCAACAACACTACTATAAATCTTCTGTTCATTAACAATGGCGACAGCAGTTTCATCACAACTGGTTTCGATAGCTAGAATCGTTTTCATGGGAAATGGAATTTGATTTTTTTGTTGTCTTATCTAATTTTATCTCTTTATTTTTCTCTTGTGTACCATGATAATTTGAGTTGTGTTTTAACCACATTGCTAAGCTGTTAGATAAAGTAGTTAGAGAATTAATTAATTCAGGAGATAAATTTTGTGCAGGTACATCGCTAGAGCGAAAGTTTATGTCTGTTTGAGGGAAAGGAATTTCTATGCCTTCTTGTCTAAATTGACTGTCAATTTTAAAGTAGAGATCGCTTTTAATTTTAAATTGTTTGTGAGGTTTATTGATCCAAACTAATAATTTAAAGTTGAGAGAACTATCACCAAAATCAGAAAAAAATACTTGCGGAGATGGGGTATATAAAATATCTTGATGATTTCTAGCAGTATCGATTAAAATTTTTCTAACCGCTTCTAAATTAGAACCATAAGCAACACCGACGGGAATTTTTAAGCGAGAAATAGGACTAGAATGACTCCAATTAATTACTTCTGAATCTAGAAAACGAGAATTAGGTAAAATAACAGAAATTTGATCCAATGTTCTTATTTCTGTACTTCTGACGCTAATTCTTTCTACAGTTCCCATTAACCCATCCACATCTACAAAATCTCCTACTTGAATGGGACGCTCGAAAATTAACACCAATCCACTAACAAATTCTTTGGCAATTCCTTGTAATCCTAAACCGATACCTACCCCTAAAACACTGGCGAAAACTGTTAAAGAACTAAGGTCTAATCCCCAAACTTGTAGAACAACAATAGTCCCTAAAAAAATCAAGGTGTAGTTAACAATTAAAGCAGTGGTATCCTGAACTGCACGATTGAGTCCGGTAGCACTCAATAATTTAGATTTCAAAACACGACTCACCATACGAGTTAAGGTAACTAAACCAGTTAACAAACCAATTAAAATAAAAAAGTCTAGGATGGAATATTTTTGATTGCCTAATGGAAAAATATCGGTGATTAAGCTAATTTGGAGTATTTCAATTATTACATCACTCCCTTGACGGGTTTCGTGAAATAAACGACTAATATAACCAAGGGCAAAAATCCAAATAATTCCTCTAATGATTGCCAATAAAACTAATAAAGAAATTAATTGAAAATTGAAAGAAGATTCCCGAGGATGGTCTGTTGAAGGTTGATTAGAAGTATTAGAATTAGGAGGATGGGAATCTTTATCTGTTTCACTCAGAGGTTTGAGCCAACGTTGCCAAATTACCCCCAATTTCCAAGATAAAATAAAGGCTAGAAAAATAACAGCGATCGCAATAACAATGGCCTTAACATAATATTGTGGAGTTCTTTCATATTCTGCTTTCCTAGTGGCAACTTCTAGGGTATTTTTCCAAGCCAAAGCTTGCCCTTGTAAACTTTTTCCAACGGGAACATCATTATAAGTAACAGAAATAAAATAACGTTCATTAATAACAATGACAGGAACTTCTTGACTTACATCAATTTCGACAAGAATAGGAGAATTACCCTCCTCTAATATCTTTTCTAAATGATTATTGGCTTCTTTAGCCCTTCTTCGTGCCGTGTATTGCCCTGATTCACTAACATAAAATAAGGTTCTTCCTTTAAGCATTATGGGTGCTGTTGGTTTTTCCTGGCTTAAAGTTGGACTAAAACAGCCCAGAAAATTTACAATAATGAAAATTGTTAAAATCCAGGTTAGTAAAGCAGTGATAAAATTTTTCTTTTTGCTCCAAAAATACATATAAATCCAAATTTAATTAGAACATCATATTGTCCACAGGGAACAGTGAGCAGTGAGCAGTTAACAGTTAGCAGTTAACAAATAAGGGTTTTAGACTGGTTAATATTTCTGAGGACAGTAGTTTTATGTATGTCCGACTACTTATGTCTAACTACTTATTAACTAACAATATAGCTTACTGTATGCCAGTGTGTTGATTGAGATGGGAAATTCAAGAGCGATCGCTTCTAAAATTCTGGTGAAATATGCAAGAAAAAGATTTTAGAGGGTTTAAAATACCGTATTCTTTCTTTTACTATTTTTGTCTCATACTCCTAAGACTTTTCTCGCCAAGTAAATTCCCATATTCATCTTGGGAATATTAAAAAAGAAAAGAAATTTAATACCATAAATAATGATAAATAAAGATGGGCAGAAGCCTAATCAAATAATCCCTCACTGGTGGAAAAACCTGGATCTCAGAAAGAAAACCACCTTACTAGCAATAACCATGAGTACCTTACCCATCTTACTCATCGGTTCAGTGTCCTATTACTTCGCCAATCGTAGTATTACCCAACGCATTACCGAAGAACAAGCAGCCCAAACCTTTGATATGTCAGATAAGGTGAAGCGTTCTATTGAGGAACGCTACATGGACATCAAGCAGATGGCAAATTTATCTATTTTTGCCGATCCCAGACTAAGACAAATCGCCACACCACAAGAAAAAGATCAAACTCTGCAGCGAGTGATTGAAGCCTCTGATGGATTGTACAACAGTATTGGTCTTTTTGAGATGAATGGCGAGCGTATCGCTCAAGGAGAAACAGGAATTGTCCTTCCAAACCACAAAAGCAGAGACTATTTTCAGGCAGTTCTCGAAACAGATCAACCGGCCATCGCTCAACCAAGGCCATCTAAGACTACAGGGGTTTTCAGCCTACATTTTGCCTCTCCAGTCAAAGATGCTCTCAGTGACGAAACCATCGGTGTTATTCGTTCTCGCGCCACTGTGGAAGACCTAGAAAATTTCATTAAAAACTACGCTCACGAGGGAAAAACCAATTACGTTCTCGTAGATGGCAAGTCCGAGGCCTTTATTAGTAATGTTGATCAATGGGAAAAAGATAACCTGCTCAAAGAATTCCCCGTCTTAGGAGATATAATCGAGGGCAGACAACCAAAAACTGTCAGAGCGGTAGGACAGGAATCGAAAGAAGAATGGCTCATTACCTATGTTCCCGTTGCCAACCTTTCTGAGCAACCTGAGCTAAACTGGGATGCAATTTTACTTACCAAAACCTCCATAGCATTTGCAGCGCAAGAACAACTCCTCTGGACTTTTATTTTAGGGACAGGATTAACAGCTATTTTTGTTGGTATTGTGGCTGCTTACCTCGCCAACCGTATGACTCGTCCTCTTTTAGCCTGCTTCATGAAACCTAGACAAACCTAGACAGGCTTGATGTTCAATTCCTGCTTC
>NZ_JARVCN010000004.1:0-16725 GCF_038442745.1 Crocosphaera sp. Alani8 | reverse complement strand
CTTGAGTCAGTGAACCAAGAATCCCCCGAATTATATTCGTGGGGAGTGTCAATAGAATAGAATCTTATGACAACTCTTTTTTCACTTATGATGGCAATTTGACTAGCTCACTTATGTCTCAGGGATATGCCTTTGAGACTTTTACGAATCAGCTAGTGAATGAAGAGTTTTATTCAAACAGTGATTTCTGAAAGGATATGAGTTTCACGCTTGACATTCCAAAAATTTCATTCATATTAGTATTTAGGGAAGAAAGTGGTCTAAACCCCATGAAAACTAGGTTTTGGCAATATAAACTTCTTGAATATGGTGGGATTATTCAAGAAATTATGAGACGGGATATGTCAATTTGTAAATTTTTTGCTAATAATAGTCTAAAGATAGCAAAAAAGCATTCTTCCCCAAACTTAAGGGAGATCCCCGTCAAGATGAGAAGATTGTGCTAGTTTAAGAAATGTTAATGATCCTTCTAGCTCAAACATCAGAGTTAGCATCTGGATCTAGGCATCACTCATTTAAAGTTGCCCACTCAGCCACGCTGATAGGCACTCTGTAGGTCGTCCCTTGTATAAGAAAATGGGACAATTATGACCTAAACTAGATAAAACAAACGTTAAGAAATCTTGTCATTGATTTCAGCTAAGCAAGAGGATTGGATTCTATGACTATTGCAGTCGGACGCGCACCACAGAGAGGATGGTTTGATGTCCTCGATGATTGGTTAAAACGCGATCGCTTCGTATTCGTAGGTTGGTCTGGGTTACTACTGTTTCCCTGCGCTTACCTCGCCCTAGGTGGCTGGTTAACCGGAACCACCTTTGTTACATCTTGGTACACCCACGGGTTGGCTAGTTCCTACCTAGAAGGATGTAACTTCTTAACCGTAGCGGTTTCTTCCCCCGCTAACGCCTTCGGACACTCCCTACTGTTCCTCTGGGGACCAGAAGCACAAGGAGATTTCACCCGTTGGTGTCAAATCGGTGGTCTATGGTCATTTGTTGCTCTTCACGGAGCTTTTGGACTGATTGGCTTCATGTTACGTCAGTTTGAAATCTCTCGTCTAGTAGGCATCCGTCCTTACAACGCCATCGCCTTTTCTGCTCCTATTGCAGTATTCGTCAGCGTATTCCTGATGTATCCTCTAGGACAGTCAAGCTGGTTCTTCGCTCCTAGCTTTGGAGTAGCAGGAATATTCCGTTTCATCCTCTTCTTACAAGGGTTCCACAACTGGACACTAAACCCCTTCCACATGATGGGAGTAGCAGGTGTATTAGGTGGAGCATTACTATGTGCTATTCACGGTGCAACAGTAGAAAACACCCTGTTTGAAGATGGTGAGCAAGCAAACACATTCCGTGCGTTTGAACCAACCCAAGCAGAAGAAACCTACTCTATGGTGACAGCAAACCGTTTCTGGTCACAGATATTCGGAATTGCTTTTTCCAACAAGCGTTGGTTACACTTCTTCATGCTATTCGTACCCGTAACAGGGTTATGGATGAGTTCAGTAGGAATTGTAGGATTAGCCTTAAACCTACGAGCTTATGACTTTGTGTCTCAGGAATTACGGGCAGCAGAAGACCCCGAATTTGAGACATTCTACACCAAAAACATTTTATTGAACGAAGGTCTAAGAGCTTGGATGGCTCCTCAAGACCAACCCCACCAAAACTTTGTATTCCCTGAGGAGGTACTGCCCCGTGGTAACGCTCTCTAATGCGTCCAGTGGTCGTGACCTGGAATCTAGCGGTTTCGCTTGGTGGTCAGGCAACGCCCGTCTGATCAACCTTTCCGGTAAACTTCTAGGCGCCCACGTCGCTCACGCTGGTTTAATCGTATTCTGGGCTGGTGCGATGACTTTGTTTGAAACCGCCCACTTTGTCCCTGAAAGGCCCATGTATGAACAGGGCTTAATCCTTCTTCCCCACATTGCTACCCTCGGTTGGGGTGTTGGCCCTGCTGGTGAAGTAATCGACACTTTCCCCTTTTTTGTTGCGGGAGTATTACACTTAATATCTTCTGCTGTTCTTGGTTTCGGTGGTATTTACCACGCCTTAAGAGGTCCTGAAACTTTAGAAGAGTATTCCAGTTTCTTCGGTTATGACTGGAAAGATAAGAACCAAATGACCAACATTATTGGTTATCACCTCATTCTCTTAGGATGTGGCGCGCTATTGTTGGTGTTCAAAGCCATGTTCTTTGGCGGTGTCTATGACACTTGGGCTCCTGGTGGCGGAGATGTGCGTGTGATTACTAACCCTACCTTAAACCCTGCAATTATTTTCGGCTATCTGCTGAAAGCACCTTTCGGGGGAGAAGGTTGGATCGTTGGTGTGGACAACATGGAAGATATCATTGGCGGCCATATTTGGGTTGGCTTAATTTGTATCTTCGGTGGTGTCTGGCATATCTTGACCAAGCCTTTCGGTTGGGCCCGTCGTGCTTTCGTCTGGTCTGGTGAAGCTTACCTTTCCTACAGTTTAGGGGCGTTATCCTTAATGGGTTTCATCGCTTCTGTAATGGTTTGGTACAATAACACCGCTTATCCCAGTGAATTCTTCGGTCCTACTGGTATGGAAGCTTCTCAATCTCAGGCATTCACCTTCTTGGTGCGTGACCAGAGAATGGGTGCTAACATTGGATCTGCTCAAGGTCCTACTGGTTTAGGTAAATATTTAATGCGTTCTCCCACTGGTGAGATCATCTTCGGTGGTGAAACCATGCGTTTCTGGGACTTCCGTGGTCCTTGGTTAGAGCCACTACGTGGACCTAACGGTTTAGATCTAGACAAGTTAAGAAATGATATTCAGCCTTGGCAGGTTCGTCGTGCTGCTGAATACATGACCCACGCACCTCTAGGTTCTTTAAACTCTGTAGGTGGAGTTATTACCGATGTTAACTCCTTTAACTACGTTTCCCCCCGTGCTTGGTTAGCCACATCTCACTTCACCCTCGGTTTCTTCTTCTTAATCGGACACCTATGGCACGCAGGACGAGCTCGTGCTGCAGCAGCCGGTTTTGAGAAGGGAATCGACCGTGAGAGCGAACCCGCACTAGCTATGCCTGATATCGACTAATATTTAGGCATAAAACTTAAAAACTCCTGCTTTTTTAGCAGGGGTTTTTTTTATTAAGAGTAAAATATGAAGCCCTGAAATACAAAAATTTATCTATCGGGATAAAACTTGATCATATAATTCAACATAACGTTGCCCTTGTAATTCTTGAGAGTATTCTTTAACAGCGATTTGACGGCAAGTTTGACTAAGACGCTCACGTAATTCTCGATCTTCTAATAATTGAACAATACCTGTCATTAAATCTTGAGGATCTTCAGGTTTAGCTAAATATCCTGTTAAATCAGGACGGACTAAATCACTAACTCCACCAATATCAAAGGAAATCATTGGAGTACCACAAGCCATACTTTCTTGTAATACTAACGGTAAATTATCAGCACGGGTTGGGAGTATGAATAAATCCGCAGCACTATAAGCCACGGATTTAAAGCGATTATAACTAAGATAGCCTAGATTTATCGATTCTATGCCCAAAGTTTGACCCAGAGCTTTGCCTCCTTGCCCTAAAGTGAGTAGGATTATTTCTGATTTTAATGAATTGGGTAACTGAGATAAAGCCTCAAATAGCAATTTTCCACCCTTGCGAGTATCGGTCATACTAGCTGCCCCAAATAATAAGACCTTTTTATCTGGGGGAATATCTAAAAATTCACGGCATTTTTTCGAGTCCAAGGGGTAATAAGTATTAAGATCAATTCCATTAGGAATATGATGAATAGAAAAGCGATTGAGCATACTCTGTTCTGCTTGTTCAGCTAACCATTTACTGGGGGTAACAATGGTTAAATTAGAACGACTATATACCCAATTTTTTAATTTCCATTCTAAATTTGTATTATCTTTTTTAATGGCTGGATATATTTTAGGATAAGGACAGTTTCCACAACCTAATTTCCAGCGTTCACAATCATAGCTATAAGAACAATGTCCTGTAAAACTCCACATATCGTGAAGGGTCCAAATAGCAGGTTTGTCATGGGTTAATGGGGCTAAGGCTAAATAGTTGAAAGTTGCCCCATGCAAGTTATGTAAATTGATTACGTCTGCTTTTTCATAAAAAGGGTGTTTTTTGATTTCAAAAGAGCCAAGATATTCTAGATAGTTAAGTCCCAAGCGACGAGTAATAGAGGCAATTTTTCCCTCGAATTTTCGTTTTCTTGGAATACCTTTCACTAGTTCATCTTCTGTGGTTACTCTCTCCACTAACAAGCAAGAATCGATGGCTTGATTCAATAATGCTTGATGCAGATTATAACCAGCGATCGCTGCCCCTCCAGATAGATCAGATTGGTTAATATGTAAAATTTTCATATGAATTTTATTGTTTAAAAATTGATCCTTTTAAAAATTTTATTAATACTTTAATTAAATTTTTAATACCTTTACTAGAAGGCTTTAATCTTAAAGACCAAATAGCTAAAGTTAAGGAAGGTTTGTATAAATTTTTATTCACAAGTTTCTGACTATAAACATAACTTGCTTTACTGAGAACTTGATTTAATTCTGCTTTAATGGCTTTACGATCTTGAGGATTAGTGACTCTAGAATGGATAAGCTTGGCAGCTTCTAATGTATCTGTCACAAATTCCCCTGTAAAAGTCAAACGACTCGATTCTGATGCCTCATGAAGACGAAAGGAACTGAGTGGTTGATTAATATAAGATATCTTAACCGATGCGGCTAATCTAGTCCACATCTCCCAATCAGGAGCAAATACAAAATCACTGGTAAACCCTCCTAATTTTTCGTATGCTGTGCGACAAACCACAATTCCTGGTGTTCTAATAACATTGTGGGCTGCTAAAACTCGTAGCGCATTGTTTAGCAAACCATCAGACTCTTGAAGGGATGGTGAAACCCCTATTTTTTTACCCTTTTCATTAATGAATAAGGATTTTGCAATCACTACTGACGGCTCGTAAGTTTCAATGGTATTACGATAGATTTGATAGAAGTTAGAGTGAACTAGATCATCATCACTTAAAATGTGAATCCAATTACCAGAAGCTCTTTGAATACAGGTGTTCCAGTTGGCATAAATACCAACATTCTCAGGTTGATGATAGAAATTGACTCTTCCTTTCCCCACTTCTTGAACAATTTTTTCTATCTCTTGATAGTTAGGGGAGTGATCATCCACAACTTCTATTTGCATTTCATCTTCATCAATATTTTGATCAAGTAGGGATTTTATAACTTCTCCTAAATATTGAGTTCTTTTATAACTGGTAATCATTACTGACCAAAAGGGCCGTGATTTCGGTGTTGTTATGGTCGAAATTGCCGGGTATTTGAGTTTTGTATTCATGATTTAAATTAATTAAAGAAACTCAGGATTTGGGGAATTCTTCAGTTTGACATTTTTTTACTAAATTATCCCTTCTAGCTCAAGATCCTCGATCATCTGCATCCCTCTGGTATCACCAACCCGCAATAAAGCACTTTTAGCATCTTCTTTCACGCTATAATCTTCGTCTTCTACTAACGCCTCAATTAGAGCATCAATAGCTGTGGCGTAAACTACGTTCGATGGGAGTTCTCGACAAAGTTGCCCGATGGCCCAAGCACAGTTACCTCGTACCGCTGCCACCGAATCTCGTCTCAATCCTTCAATCAGAGGAGGCATAGTGGCGATTGTGTCTTCGTATTCTCGTTTAGCAATTTGGGCGAGGCTACTGGCAGCCCAAAGACGTACCGCAGAAATATCCGTTCTCAAGGCATGGGTTAAAGGTTGAATACTGCTGCGATCGCTCCCATTGCCTAAAGCCCAGACAATGCCTTTACGGACGTATCCGTTCCAATCTCTCTCTAATGAGTCAATTAGGGCAGATATAGCTTCAGGACTGGTATTTCTTCCCAGAGCGTAGGCTGCGCTAACCCTTACTAAAGGGCAAATATCGTCTAGTAGTTGGATCAGTAGAGGAATCGATCTAGGGTCTTCTAGTTCGCAAAACACCCTCGCTGCCAGCATTCTTTGTGATGGATCTTCATCACTCAATTTTGGCAACATTTCCTCCGGATCAGCACTAGGAACCTCTAAATCTATGGTTTCTAGGCGATCCAAGGGATCATCTAATTGCTCTATACTCTCTATTACGCTGAGGTCGTCGTCGGTTTGCATAGTCGTCAGAATAGCTCTTAACTATTTAAGCAGGTTTCTTGTCTCTTGTCTTATTTTGTTGCTAGTAAACACTAAGAATTGTTGGTAATCTACTTTTTATATAAGTTTATGTTATCTTATTTGCTTTAATTATTTATTTTACTCACTTACACTTGCTTTTTTAAGACTTTTAATAAATAGTCTATTTTACCTTAATTTGCTAATATTTAGCGATATTTGCAAATAAGGCATTTTTGTGATATGGTAATCATGGTATATATTAGAGCGAAGCTATATCCAAATTATGACCATAAGGGTTCGTGATAGGTATTTTTTCGTCGAAAAGTAAAACTTTGTAAATTAATCTAAAGCAAGCTTGAGTTTAGTTAAATAATAAGGTCTAAAAAGAAAAGTGACATATTGGTACGATGGTCGTCTATGGGAAGAAGACAAAATCCATTTATCTATCGATGATCCAGGTTTAAAATACGGTGCAACAGTTTTTACAACACTGAGGGTTTATCAACAGTTATTAGAGCATCCTTTAACCCAATGGGAAGCTCATCGTAGCCGTCTCCAGACTAGTTTACGACATTTGGGTTGGTGTTTACCCAATTGGGAAAAAATAGCCAAAGGAGCAAACTATTTAATAGAAACTTATCCTGTTTTAAGAATAACCATTTTTCCCGATGGCAGAGAATGGATTACAGGTCGTAGTTTACCGAAAAATTTGGTCACATTACAACAGCAAGGGGTCAAAGGATGGGTAGCCAATGATGATCTATTTCAACGCAGTTTAAAAGCCCATAAAACAGGAAATTATTTAGGAGCTTATCTAGCTTTACAAAAAGCAAGAAATTTGGGATTTAAAGAGGCCATATTAATTGATTCACAAGATAATTGGCTCGAAACAACTACAGGGAATCTTTGGGGATGGAAAGAGGGAAAATGGTATACACCTGCTTTAGAAGTTGGTATTCTACCAGGTATTGGACGATGGCAGTTACTCCAGTGGTTAGGTCAAAAAAATATTAAAGTAGAGGAAAATCAATGGAGTTCTTCCTGGGTTAAATCTCTAGAAACCGTTGCTTATACCAACAGTGTTATAGAGGTTATTCCTTTTTCTTCCATTGACTGTAATGGAGAGCTACTAACCTTTGATGTCTTTAAACAATCCTTACAAATATTGTCTCAATATTACAACTGTAAATAAGTTATCAGTTATCCGTTTCTTTGACATCAGAAGAGGAGCGAAAAATCCACCAACTGGCCAAACAAAGAGTACAATTGCCTATAACCGTTAAAGACGCTTGTAGGGTTACTAACCAGTCCAAAGAGGGTGCATTATCAAAAAAATGCCAAGTACAAGCACACATCGCACTAATCAAAGCCGGTAACATTCCCCAAGATAGCGATCGCCAATACAATTTATCACTAACTTGGGCATAAGTCCAAACCAATAAAATAGCGACTGTCCATTCGATGACACTAGAAACATGAACCATCCAAGTTGGAATTGAAAGTACATTCATAACTCGATTGTTAACTTTATTTCTCTAATAATTTATCAACTTTTTCTTGCAGAAGTAAAGAAATTAAAGACTTAAATAAAAATAAACTAAAAAGTCCTGCTACACTAAAACAAATTAAAGCAAACTTAACATAAACCGTTGTCATTAATATGGAAGCCGATAATAAAATAAATCCAGTTAAAGAAGCGTAAATTAAACTTTTTATGCCTAAATTAATACGTTTTAGCTCTCTTTCACTTTCCAAAGCACGAATTCTAAACTTTAACTCTCCTCTATCTATCCTTGTCTCTATGCCTCTTAAAGAATTCTCGAACACATTTGGTTGAGCTAAGGTACTTTTAATCATCTCCTTAGCCTGTCTGACTATAACTGTCACTGCACTTCCCCCACTACCACGTAAAGCCAAGTTTTTCACAAAAGGTTGACTAGCTGCCAATAGATTATATTTAGGATCTAAAGCTCTTGCAATACCATCTAATGTGGTCAAAGATTTAAGAATAAATGTCATTTGTGGTGGCAAACGAAACGGTTGACTTTTAAACATCAAATATACTTCGTCGCTTACTTGCTCAAAAGCACGAACATCTACAGGTTTATCGCGAAAATTATCCAATAAAAAAGAGATGATTCGCTTAACAGGTTTCATATCATTAAGAGGTTCAATTAATCCCATATAAACCAAGTTATCCACCACTGTGTCCGTATCCTTTTTTAAGACAGCAAAAAACACCTCGATCATCTGATCTTTAGCAAAGGTTTTAACCTCAGCCATAGTACCAAAATCATAAAAAATAAGTTCTCCCCTTTGACTGACAGCCATGTTACCCGGGTGAGGATCGGACTGAAAAAATCCATCGATCAATAATTGTTTTAAATAAGAACAGATTCCCAACTGAATGATACTATCTAGATTAATATTATTCTCTTCCAATGTTGCTCTATCATCTACTTTTATTCCTGGCAAATATTCCAAAGTTAATATTTTTCTTGTACTGCACTTCCAATAAACTTTAGGAACTTTTATTTGAGAATAACCTCTAAAGTTATGGCGAAATCTATCTGCATTTTTACCTTCGTTAACATAATCAATTTCTTGGAATAAAAGTTCAAAAAATTCTTTATGTACTTCCTCTAAGTTGTATTTCTTAAAAGCTTTAAAATATCGATTCATAATAGAGATTAAACGACGAATAACCTCAAAGTCTAAATTAAAAATTCTTTCTAAACCTGGTCGTTGTACTTTAACAACAACTTCCTTACCTGTATATAATTTTGCCCGATGAACTTGTCCTAAGCTTGCTGATGCTAAAGGTTCTATTTCAAAACTGTCAAATAAATCATCAATAGGTTGACCTAACTCTGCTTCAATAACAGCGATCGCTTCTTCAGAATTAAAAGGAGGAACATTGTCTTGAAGTTGACTTAATTCTTTAATATATTCTAAGGGGATTAGATCAGCACGGGTGGATAGAGACTGACCTATTTTAATAAATGTTGGTCCCAGTTGTAGCAGATTTTTAACCAGCCATTCCGCTCTTTTTTTTCTTTGTCTTGAGCTATTATTTCTTAATAATTTATCCCATAATAAAAAGAATGAAAATTTAAATGTAAATAGGGATACCTCCCACTGACGACTAATAGGAGAATATCGAGAATGTTGCCAGCGCAGTGATTGATAAGAACCGCGTTTTGTGAGCATACAACCTTTAAATTAGGATGAGGATAATGATTGAGGAAGAACCAATCTAAATACAATTTTACAATGTTTAGGGTTTTCTGTGGGAAGACGCTGGACGCTAATTTTTCCTTGAAGGAGTTCAACTAAATCCTTAACAATATACAATCCGACTCCAATACCTGGAACACCGCTATCTATAACACTTTGTTCCCGATAGAAAGGTTTAAAAAACTCATCTTTGTTATCCGTGCAATCGTATTCACTAAGATTGGATACAGTCATAACAATGGGGAAATCTTCGTCCTCATTATTTCTGTTTACCTCCAAGGTAATAAGTGAGTTAGAAAGGGAAAATTTGTTGGCATTTGTTAATAGTTCTTCAACAATTTTACTTAAATGTTGAATATCTGTTTCTACTAATTGTTGTGGTTCTATGTTAAAGTTGGTATTTAGTTTAAGATTATTTTTTGAATTTTCTTGCCACTTATCTTGCACAGAGTTAGTAATATTTTTAAGTAGCTCAACTAAGTTAGTAGAGACTAAATTATAATTGAGGTAGTGGGGTTTTAAATATTTGAGTTGTAATATTTTATCGTTGATATTGTTAAGCTTATTCCACTCTTGTTCTAACATTGTTACTCTGTGTTTAAACTGTTCGGGAGATAACTCCCTATTGCGCAAATCAGTAATACCCATTTTAATGTTAGTTAGAGGATTACGAGTTTGGTCACTCATGATAGTAATCATATTGTAAATAACTTTTTTATTCCACTCTATTTCTTTATCTAATCGATTTCTTGTACCTTCCCACCAAAGTCTTAGAATTGGATTCTCTTCTAACAATTCAGGTATGTTACTGAGGGAAAAAGAGGAATCTCTTTTAAGGTGTCTTTCGTCAATCATTGTGCTTACTTCACTTATATAACAAGCAATGCTCACAATATTCATAATCTTTTTTAGTTTTGTTTTGTCTTGATTATTCCACGGATAAGGATTAGATTTACCCAAGATAATAACGCCATTTGTCTTTTCTTTAAATTTCGTGCTTATTCCAAGTAAAGATTTTATTCCTAGATTCTCGAAAAAAGGTAATTTATTTTGATATTTTTTATTGTCTAAGTCGCTTATATATTTAATTTTTGATTCGCCTTTAAATTCTTGTATCCACGGAATTTGTATGAGATTAGAAAGTTGATTTTGGGAGTCTATCAACCTATATGTACCAGAATCGTTCCAAGTATAAAAGTGTTTTGAATTACTGAAACCAACAACTATTATGCAAAAATCAACTAAAAACTTATCTGTAATAATTCGAGTTATATTTTCTAAAGTACCATCATAATCAGAGGTAGTGACAATTTCGTTAATTAAATACTGTTCGATTGTATAGTCTGTTGAAAAGTTGGACATTGTACTAATAGCATCTGATTTATAAACAATTACATCGTTTCATCACAAGTTAGAAGACTTTTGTCTAATTTAAAATTTAAAAAGACAAGAATCTTATCATCAGTTTCAATTTACATTTGAACTAAGAAAAAACTTATGCAATTGCAATGCAATAAGTCACCCATATACACTCATCATCAGGAATAGTGTGAGATTCTTCAACAGTAAATCCACTTAAACTAATGCAAAGAAATATAAAGGTTTATATTTGGAACCTAAAGTCCTAAATCAACTGCGATGCGATGGCTACAAGCAAACCCAGAAAACGCCACAGCATTGAGTCCTTGACCTGGAAAGGTGCTATCTCCGACGCAGTATAGTCCAGGGATAACCGTACGATTAAACGGCATCCCTAACAGTCCGGGTAGCTTATGACTAGGAATCGGTCCGTAGGTTCCATCGTTTCTTCCTAAAAAGCGTCGGTGAGTACGAGGTGTTCCAATTTCTTGATAGTCTAAACTATCAACTAATCCGGGAAAAATACTTTCTAACCGTCTAATTAAACGAGTGGCTGCCTCTTCTTTTTTATAATTATATTCTTGGTTAGATAGTCCTTCCCATTCTTGGATGTAACTGGGTGTAAAAGTATGAATAATATGGCGGTTTTCGGGGGCTAAACTAGAATCTAGTAAAGTGGGAATCGATACAAAAATGGTTCCCTGTTCATCTTCAATATTCTCCCATTGCTCCAAAAGGATATGATGACACTCTGTTCCTATAGGCAAAATATCAGATTTAACGCCTAAATGCAAGCTGAGAAAACTAGGAGATTTTTCATAACGCTGTTGCCATTTTTCCTCTTTTCTGGGTATCTCATTTTTAGGGAGTAGATTTTCAAAGGTATCCCAACGGGTAGCATTAGAGACAATTCGTTTTGCTCGATATTCTTTTCCATCAGCTAATTCTACTCCTACAGCCCTACCCTTTTCCATTAAAATATTAGTAACACGGGCTTTATACTGAATTTTTCCTCCAAATTTTTCTAATCCCTTCGCTAATTTTTGAGCAATAGTTCCTACACCCCCTTTGGGATAATTGATCCCTCCATAATGCCGATCTGAAAAGACCATTCCAGCATTGATCATTGGGGTTTTCTCTGCAGGAACCACCGACCAACAATAACACTCCATATCAATGAATTTGAGAAGCTCTGGATCACTAATATGACGACGGGCAATATCTCCTACATTTTGGGGTAAATATTTAACTAAGCCTAAACAAGCTAAGGGGTGCTGGAAAAACACTCTCATCAGGTATCTTGGTTCTTCTAAGGAAAGTAATTCCATAGCATTAAGACAATTAAAAACTCGCCAGCACTCATCATAAAAGCGACGAATGCCTATCTTTTCATGAGGAAATATGGCAGTTAGTTCCTCAAGAAAGTTATCGTAATCTTTGTGTACTTTTAGCTCTAAATTATTGGGTAGATGGTAATGTATTTGTACAGGATCAGGAATAGTATCTATCTCCATATCAACCGCATCTAAAGCACGGGTTAAAAGGTTAGTTGTTCCTTCTGTCCCGAAACCAAAAATCATCGATGCACCCACATCAAAACAATAACCTTTTCTCTCAAAATAACCGGCACTTCCCCCAGGAATTAAATACTTTTCTAGGACTAATACTTTAGCTCCTTTTGTAGCGAGTTGGGTGGCCGTCACTAACCCTCCCATTCCCGACCCAATAACAATAACATCGTAGTCTTGTGTTGCGATCGCCGTTCCTGTGCCAGTCATATTTGATTACAATTTCTTAACATTTCTAGTTTATCAGTTATTCGCTCACCCTCTGCTCATCCTTTGACGGAGCGGTATTGGGAAACAGGTAAATAAGACCAGAGACTAAAGTTAAGAGGACAGATAGCCAAAATACAGCGACAGAAATGGGTTCCCAAAGTGGAGGTAACGGAGCAATTAATAGGGAAATAGCTGTTATCTGGGTAACGGTTTTCAATTTTCCCCAAATATTTGCCCCCTGAATAGTAGTCTTTCCGGTTAAATTTGGGTTAATACGCCATCCAGCGATCGCAATTTCTCGGCCTAAAATCAAAAACACCCCCCAGGGTGGAACTTGTTGCAGAGCAATTAAACTCAAAAGAGGTGCAACCACCAATAATTTATCCACCAGAGGGTCGAGAAATTTGCCCAATTCGGTCACTTGATCTAACTTTCTGGCTAAATAACCATCCACCCAGTCTGTTGAGGCTGCAAGGAGGAAAATAACCAGGCTAATCCAACGATGAGAAGGGGTAGGACTTGCGAGGAAATAAAAAAGAAAAGGAAGTCCTAATAAACGGGAAAGGGTGATCCAATTAGGTAGATTCATGATTAAAATTTCAACTATTGCTTAATTTTCAACGCTTGCTCGATTTGTTCATACAAAGCATTCAAAGTAGAAGAATTATCAAGAACAACGTGAGCTTGATCTATTTTTTCTTGAAGGGGTAATTGACTGCTAATACGGGCCATCGCTGTTTCTTCTTTAAGATTATTTCTAGCCATTAGTCGTTGTAGTTGTTGTTCATAAGAACAAGAAACAACCCAAATTTCTGTTACTAAGTAGGTTAACTTTGATTCAAATAGCAAAGGAATATCCAGGACAATAATTTTATCTTGGCAGTTTTCCATCTCTTGCTGAAATCTCTGTCTTACGTATGGGTGTATTTTATTTTCTAACCATTGTTTCTCTTTCAAATTATTAAAAACAATGTCACCTAACTTTTTACGATTTAATTCGCCATTCTGAAAACAAATTTTTGATCCGTAGCGTTGTTTAATAGTTTCTAAAATAGGAGAGTTTTTGTCAACTGCTTCTTTAGCATAACTATCAGCATCCAACACTGGAATCTGGCAAACAGTATTTAAATAAGAAGAAACAGTTGTTTTTCCTGTGCTGATTCCTCCTGTTAAGCCAATAATTTTTTTTAATTGTTCATTCATGGGAAAAACTAAAATAAGCATGGGGTTTTCAGGAAATATCTGAAAAATTTGCTAAACTTCAGATATTGCAGAAAGTCAAAAAAGATTATGAAACCGTTAATCTGTCCTAAGTGCGGGGGAAATTTAGAACCTGTTATGTATGAGATTATCGAAGTGGATCGTTGTTGTCAATGTAACGGTATTTGGTTTGATTCTTCAGAAGCAGAAAACTTGAAAAACCTTAGAGGTTCAGAAAAAATCGATATTGGCCAGCTAGATAACGAAAACCAAAAAGAAGTCTTAGACAGCCATATTCCTTGTCCCCGTTGCAATACCCCCATGGTCAAAATGTTCGATTTTGATAAACATCCAATTTGGTATGAAACCTGTCCTAACTGTCAAGGTATTTGGTTTGATGCGGGGGAATTCAAAAAATTTAAGGATAATTTTTCCCAACCGAAAATGTTATCTCAAGCTTGGAATATGTTGCGCCTGAGAAAATAAATCTAATTATATCTTCAACAATAACTGACACAGCCTTATGATCAACTTTAAGGCCGTCGTGAGGAAAGTTGGAAATACTAATTAAAGGCGATACTAACAAATTTCCTGTAGTACCGCCTTTGTTTTACCAATAATTGAATTTTGCTCTTGTCACTAAATTCTCTAACTCCCTGATCACACTGACCTTACCACATACCAGGAATAGGTTCAGGAGGGGGTGCAATCTCAACTGTATTCTGCTCTAGAGGAGGTAAACTTACGTCAGGACGTTCCCAACTGATATTTGTCCGTACTACTTCGGGAACTTCTCTTAAATCTAAACGAGATACCCAATAGGGACGAGCGTAAGCTTGTTGAGAGCGATAGTAGGAACGCTTATCACCAACGATAACGAACTCACCGTCAACAACTTTCATAATAACATCGGAACCAGCCACTAAGTTTGGCCATAAATGAGGCATTTGAGCAGTTACACGCCAAACGTCCCGTTCTCCGGTGGTAAAGCCCACGTCATAATTGACTCTAACATGAGCATCTTGTTGAATACCAGCAGAAATAATTTGGATTTGAGCTACATCTCCAGTAACGCCGCGAATGCGACCGATGATATAATCATCAAATTTAAAGTCTAACCAGTCTTGACGGTAAACATTGATAGGATCTTCTAGTTCGTGGCCAGCCAATTGACTGATGAGAACTTCTTTTTGAGCAGGTTCTGCTTGAGCAGGAGAAATTCCCAATAGGGATAAGCCAAGAGCTAATCCAGCTAACATATGTGAGTGTTTCATAAACACGATGACCTCACTCCAACCTAATTAGGTAAACTATTTATTGACACCTTTTAGGATAATTGAGTTCCTCAGAAAAGTGGGGAAATTTTAATTATCCTTTTATAAGTGTCAAAATGTCGACAGTGTTTTGCTGCTTCAGGGTGGTTGTAAGCTGGCGAAACCAGTGAGTCACAGCACTAAGATAGGTGTTTGTGAAGAGACTGAGGGAATTTTCTATCTTAGAGATATCTTCATTGACAGTTTCTTCTACTTGCGCAGGTTCTGATGATTCCTCCAGGGTGGTGGTTTCAGTCGAATCATTAATAGGTTCGTCTGGGGTTTCTATTTCTTGGGGAAACTCATCTAAAGCTTCTGGTTCTAGGTTTTCCTTTTCTTCTGTAATAGTTGGGGAACTAGGAATATTTGCTGGTTCGGTGGCAGATTCCTGAGTTTCTTCTAAGATTTCAGAAGATTCTTCGGTTTCGATGGTTTCAGGGACAACATTTTCTTCACTGGTTGCTGTTTCTTCGATATATGTGTAGTTTGCATCAACAAGAGAACGGCCTATATCTACTGAAAGTTCTCCCCGTGTCAGTTTCGAGAGGGTATCTTGTCCATCCGGTTGATAACTAATAACTCTCACTGTATCGTTGAAAATGTTACTAACTTCCTGTCCTTGTTCATCGATAAATTCTAACTGAACCCAATTTTCCCCTGGTTCAAACCCCTTTAAATAGATAGGTTGCCAAGTATCGATTAAAAAGCTTTCCCCGTTGATGGTAGCTTTAACCCGCCAATCCACGATATCATCATCGGGATCACTTTGAGCGACAAAATGTAAGGGAGCGTTAGTCAGATAAAAATCTAACATAATCGGTTCGGTCCCGTAACTTCCTTGAGGACGACTATAGGTCAACAGGGGAACCGAAGAGGAAGGCGCGTTGTCTTCTGTTTCTGTAAACACGCTAAAAGTTACTTGTGCGTAGGCCCCCTCGTTCTTAAAACTTTCGTACCAGGGACGGGAGGCAAACGCTCTAATGGTGTGGGTTCCTGGAGCTAAATCCTCTAAAATAATTGGTTCATCCAGATCATAGATAGCTTGAGAGGGTTCATTGTCCACAAGCAGTTCTACATGGGGTCCGAGTTCCAGACTTTCCTCTTTAAAGAGGGGATAACCCTCCACTTGTAGTTCTACCGCAACAGAGGTTTCTGAGAACATTTGCTGAGGTTTGGGACTGAGGATAGTTACTTGAGGATTGTATTGGGCTAAAATTTCTTTTAGTTCTTGGATCGCAGTTGGGGGAGCAACTTCTGTTAACTTATCAGTGCTGACAGGGACAGGACTAGATTTTGGGATAGGGGAAGATGCTTCTAGGCTATCGCTACATCCCCATAACCCCCAACCGAAAAGGATTATTAATAGTAAACTCGATAGAAACTTGATTAATGGCGATCGCTGATTTAACCCAAACACTGCTTATTCTCCTATGATGGCAACATCGATCTATATTTGACTATATCAGTTATCGGCTATGAGTTTTTTAGTCTCCCAGTCTTTTCACATTCGGAGGTGATGATTTGCTAAAATCTATTTTACTTCTATTATTTTTATTTTCATGAAATATTATTTAGTTTATAGTCAACGAAGCTTCTCAAAAAGTCTGGGGGGACTCGCCGAAAGTTAGGGGACAAAG
>NZ_JARVCN010000003.1:0-16787 GCF_038442745.1 Crocosphaera sp. Alani8 | reverse complement strand
ACTGGTTTGCTCATTGCTGTTACTGTACCTCATAACTGTGGGAAATGCTATAGCTTTTTCTACTGTTTCCCAATTAGGCTTTATTTTAGCAGCCCCAGAAGTAGGCGGATTTTATGCTTTGACTCATGGTTTAGTTAAATCCTCTTTGTTTCTTATTGCAGGAACCCTACCTAATAGGAACCTTCAAGAATTAAAAAATCAACCCATGAACACTGCTATTTGGATACCTTTAGTAATGGCCAGTTTTTCAATTTCTGGTTTTCCTTTATTATCTGGGTTTGGGGCGAAAGTATTAACAATGAAAAACCTCTTATCTTGGCAGGTTATTGCCATGAATATTGCTGCTTTAGGTACAGCAACCACTTTTGCTAAATTTATATTTTTGCCTCATAATAAAAGCGGAAAAAGTAAAGCAAAGAAAGGTTTTATTCCAGCAGTCTGTTTATTGCTTGTTGGATTATTAATTGCCAATGGTGTTTACTATCAAGCCTATACTTTTAATAATATCATTAAACCTTTAATTACCATCTTTTTAGGATGGCTAACTTATGTTTTAATACTTCAAAGCAAGGTGATTAAATTACCCCGTGCTGCTGAAAAGTTTGAGCATCTAATTGGAGTGATGAGTTTAATGTTAATTCTTCTATTTTGGTTACTGATAGGAAATCAAGCATCATTATCATAATTCCTGCTTGGAAAGACAGACAGTCGGATAAGATAGATAATATAGCCTAACTTTAGATACTCTTAGGCAGTTTATATTTCACTTTACCTTACAATGCTAGTCCCTTTAACCCGTGATGCCTTAGAACAAATTATTCCTCCTATTGCTACAGGAAGCCAATATTCTTTTTATTGGGGGAAATGGCAAGATTTATTGCAACGTTTGTTTATTTCTTTGATTGCTTTGGTGGTGACTTGGTTGTTGGGAAAATTAGCCGGCTCAGGGGGAGAAACCATTAAACTGATCTTTGATATCATTGCCGGACTATATTGGCTGTGGGGTCCTGTATTATGGGCCAGTGTGCGTAATGGGAAATATCGTCGTTATCCTTATTGTGGGTTTTGGCAAGGACAAGTTTTGGATGTGTTTATCACCGAAGAATTAGTAGGAGAACAACAAACCGTCAACAAATGGGGAGAGTTAGTGGTGATTGAAAACAGAGAACGACAGATTAATATAGAAGTGGGAGATGAAGAAGGATTTAGTGCCATTACAAAAGCCCCCATAAACCGCCTTTATCGTGTCATTAAGCCTGGACAAATAGCAGAAATGTTAATTTTGTCAAAAACGCCTGAATTAAGCCGTATTGATAAAATAACGGATGTGTATTTTCCCCAACATAATTTGTGGGTAGGAGAGTATCCTTATCTGCGTCGTGATATTTTTCAACAAGTTAGTGAAGAATTAGGAGGGTATTCAGGTTATCGCTCCCCAAAAAGAGGAAAACCCTCTGCAGTTAGAAGACGTAGAGGATGAATTTAACATAATTAGATTTGAGTTAAACCATAAGCAAGGAATTTTTGTGATAAAGTTGTCAGTTAATTGATAGTAATTTTGCAACAAGTTTATTCGGATGTTATTTAATTCTACAATTTTTATTTTAGGGTTTTTACCTTTGACCTTATTAGGTTTTTGGGGCCTAAGTAAGTTACGTTTAACCCAAGGGGCCACAATGTGGTTATTGATTAGTTCCCTGTTTTTCTATTCTTACTGGAATATTTTTTCCCCCGCCGGACAAGGACAAACTATTGAATACATTTTGTTGATTATTTTATCTGTGGTTATTAACTACAGTATAGGCACAGAAATTTCTAAATCTAAACAATCTAGTAATCGTGCCAAGTTTCTCTTGATTTTCGGTACTGTTTTAAATTTGAGTGTAATTGTTTATTATAAGTACACTAACTTTTTTTTTGATTCCATTAATGGTTTATTTTCTACTAATTATAAATTAGATAACTTGATACTTCCACTGGGAATTTCTTTTTATACTTTTACACAAATTGCTTATTTAGTAGATGCTTATCGAGGGGAACTAAAAAAAGAAAATTACAATTTACCGACCTATGGTTTATTTATCCTATTTTTTCCCCAATTGATTGCAGGACCAATTCTTAGACATGATGAACTAATTCCTCAACTTCGTTCTTTAAAAAATAAAATTTTTTCTTCCAAAAGTTTAGCAACAGGATTTATATTTTTTACTATTGGACTATCTAAAAAGCTAATAATTGCTGATACTTTATCACCTTGGGTTGCCACTATATTTAGCAATACTAATTCTTTAACATTTCTTGAGGCTTGGGTAGGGGCTATTAGTTATACCTTACAATTGTATTTCGATTTTTCAGGTTATTCTGATATGGCTATTGGGCTAGGTTATATGTTTAATATTGTCCTACCTATTAACTTTAATTCTCCTTACAAATCTACATCAATTAGTGATTTTTGGCGACGTTGGCACATTACATTATCTAACTTTTTAAGAGACTATTTATATATTCCCTTGGGAGGAAGTCGTCGTGGCGAAATACGACGGTATGCTAATTTAATTATGACTATGTTATTAGGGGGATTATGGCACGGTGCAGGATGGACATTTGTTATCTGGGGAGGTTTACAGGGTTTATATTTATCTATCAATCATAGGTGGCGAAAGTTCAACATTTCTCTTCCTAAATGGTTAGCTTGGGGGATAACTTTTTTAGCTGTTATTTTTGGTTGGGTGATGTTTCGGGCTGAAAGTTTATCCGACGCAATGGACATGATTCAAGCTATGATAGGAATGAAAGGAATTGTTTTTCCTGGAGAAGTTCGAGGTAAGCTAGGCTTTTTAACTATTTTTGGCTTACAACTTAAATCTTGGAATGACTTTACTTACTTACCTAGTTTTTATGATAGTAAGTTCTTAAGTTTTGTTGTTTTATTTATATTGATGATCGGAGTATTAAAATTACCGAATAGTCAAGAAATTGGTGCAAAAATAAAATTTAATCTTTTTTATGCGTTTTTGTTGGGCTTGTTAGCTACATACTGTCTTTTGTCGTTAAACCGTGTTTCTGAATTTCTTTATTTTCAATTTTAATGTTGTTTAAAACTATGCTTAATTTTAATTCACAAATAGCGTTGGCAAAAAAAAGATTAAAACCTAACAGTCTTGATAAGAAATATACTTCTTTTAACTGTTTCTTTTTAGGGACTCTTGTTTTAAGTGTCACCGGAATTGTTTTGGGAAATTTTTTGGTAGATCCTTACGACGTATTTCGGCATAACAAGCCTTTCGATTTAAAACTACAAAAGACAGAAAAAATAGAACAAGATCGCCTATACAAGACTACCGATGTTATTAATCTTAAACCAGAAATAATTCTGATTGGTTCCTCAAGAGTAAAACAAGGATTAGATCCTAATAATACCGCTTTACCCAAAAATATAACAACTTATAATTTAGGAATTGACGGATCTAATACTTATGAGATTTTAAGATATCTTCAGCACACCTACGCAAACCAACCTAATCTAAAAAAAGTTATTATGGGGGTAGATCATTATATGTTTAATGATTTTTATCAACTCCAAGATTCTTTTGTAGAAAAAAGATTAGGAAAAACTCATATTATCGGCACTGACTTACTCAACACGCTCTTTTCTTGGGATGCTGTTATTGCTAGTAAAAACACCGTTAAAGAAAATTTCACAGAGACAGAAACTAATAAAAGTTTAACCTATGGCGATGATGGTTTTTTCCCCTATCCTTATCATAATCCCAACGATGGCAATACCCCCTGGAGATTCAAGAATACTATTCAACAATATTTTGGGTTTCATCATCAGTACAAATTATCCAGTGATCGTTTTGACGATTTCAAAAAAATAGTTGAGTTTTGTAAACAGAACAATATTGAATTAATTGTTTTTATTTCTCCTGCACACGCAACCCAGTGGGAAACGTTGCGAGTCACCGATAGATGGGACACTTACGAACAATGGAAACGAAAAATGGTTGCCATAACCCCCGTTTGGGATTTTTCTGGTTATAATTCCGTGACAACCGAACCCATCAAAGATGTCATGAGTAACTATGTTGATAACTCTCACTATAGCCCTAAAGTTGGTGATTTTGTCCTAAATCGAGTTTTATCCCACGATTTTGAACAAATTCCTGAAGATTTTGGTGTTTTAATGACTCCAGAAAATATTGATGACCATTTAGCGAAAGTTCGCAGCGATCGAGAAAAATGGGTTAGAATGCGACCGGATGAGGTGGAATTAGTGGAAACACTGAAACGGAACTTTAAACCACCGCAACAGTCACAGTGAACAGACAATATTTTTAGACGAAATGTTAGAGCATCAACCTTTATCTTCAACCATTAATCGTACTTGTTATCGTTTGGCGGTGTTGATACCTTGTCGCAATGAGGGTTTAACTATTGCTCGGGTAGTTCAACAGTTTCGAGAAAGGTTACCTGAAGCTGACATATATGTTTACGACAATCGCTCTACAGACGATACCGTTGAACAAGCAAAAGAAGCAGGTGCTATCGTTCGTTATGAACCCCAACCGGGAAAAGGCAATGTAGTGAGACGAATGTTCGCCGATATAGATGCGGATGTTTACATTCTAGTAGATGGGGATAATACCTACGAAGTGAATGCCATTCATCAACTTATTGATCGACTGTTGAACGATAATCTAGATATGGTTGTGGGAGCGCGTCGTTCTAAAACTCAAGATAAACAGGCTTATCGTTTAGGTCATCGTAGTGGCAATCTTTTTTTAACAGGAGTGGTAAAATTCTTGTTTGGTTCACAACTCAAAGATATGCTCTCAGGTTATCGTGTTTTTTCTCGTCGTTTTGTAAAGTCTTTCCCCGCACTTTCCAGTGGTTTTGAAATCGAAACCGAACTAACAGTACACACTCTAGAATTAAAGATTCCTTTTGCAGAAGATTATACTCTTTACGGTTCTCGTCCTCCAGGTTCAGAAAGTAAACTAAAAACCTTCACCGACGGTTGGCGAGTCCTCGGAACAGCAGTGTTACTTTTCAAAGAAGTCCGGCCCTTCCTATTTTTTAGCATCATTTCTATACTTTTGGCACTGGTTTCTTTATCTCTTATACTACCAGTTTTTACTACCTATTTAGCTACAGGGTTAGTTCCTCGATTTCCTACAGCTATTCTGGCTGCCTCGATTATGTTATTGGCTTTTTTGAGCTTTACTTGTGGACTGATTCTTGATTCCGTTGCTCGTGGCCGTCGTGAGGTCAAACGAATGACCTATTTATCTTACAATCAAATATCTTAAAAAATAATTAAGATATTTACGTTGACTAGTCATTTTTGAGATGAGACTGCTTATCGAACTTTTCAACACCCTTTGTATCTCCCATCTGTAAACGGTTTCACCACTCAATCCATTCAATGAGTTGGGGTTATTTTTATTTAGGTACTTATGCTTAAACCCCTGAAAAAAATTTTTTATCTGGTTTGCTTTTTCTTCAAGTTTTTACTAATATATATTTAAGTTAAGAAAAGTAACGTTTTCTTAGATTAAGTCTACAGATTTACTTCATAATATAGATGTGAGGATCTGTCGGACAACTTTTGAGAATAAATAAACTCTGTCCTTATATTGATTTGGAGATAAGTCCATGACTATTGCAGTCGGACGCGCACCACAGAGAGGATGGTTTGATGTCCTCGATGATTGGTTAAAACGCGATCGCTTCGTATTCGTAGGTTGGTCTGGGTTACTACTGTTTCCCTGCGCTTACCTCGCCCTAGGTGGCTGGTTAACCGGAACCACCTTTGTTACATCTTGGTACACCCACGGGTTGGCTAGTTCCTACCTAGAAGGATGTAACTTCTTAACCGTAGCGGTTTCTTCCCCCGCTAACGCCTTCGGACACTCCCTACTGTTCCTCTGGGGACCAGAAGCACAAGGAGATTTCACCCGTTGGTGTCAAATCGGTGGTCTATGGTCATTTGTTGCTCTTCACGGAGCTTTTGGACTGATTGGCTTCATGTTACGTCAGTTTGAAATCTCTCGTCTAGTAGGCATCCGTCCTTACAACGCCATCGCCTTTTCTGCTCCTATTGCAGTATTCGTCAGCGTATTCCTGATGTATCCTCTAGGACAGTCAAGCTGGTTCTTCGCTCCTAGCTTTGGAGTAGCAGGAATATTCCGTTTCATCCTCTTCTTACAAGGGTTCCACAACTGGACACTAAACCCCTTCCACATGATGGGAGTAGCAGGTGTATTAGGTGGAGCATTACTATGTGCTATTCACGGTGCAACAGTAGAAAACACCCTGTTTGAAGATGGTGAGCAAGCAAACACATTCCGTGCGTTTGAACCAACCCAAGCAGAAGAAACCTACTCTATGGTGACAGCAAACCGTTTCTGGTCACAGATATTCGGAATTGCTTTTTCCAACAAGCGTTGGTTACACTTCTTCATGCTATTCGTACCCGTAACAGGGTTATGGATGAGTTCAGTAGGAATTGTAGGATTAGCCTTAAACCTACGAGCTTATGACTTTGTGTCTCAGGAATTACGGGCAGCAGAAGACCCCGAATTTGAGACATTCTACACCAAAAACATTTTATTGAACGAAGGTCTAAGAGCTTGGATGGCTCCCCAAGACCAACCCCACCAAAACTTTGTATTCCCTGAAGAAGTATTACCTCGTGGTAACGCTCTCTAAAGATTACAAAGATTGTTTAATAATTAGATAAGATAAAGCCCCCTTTGTGGGGCTTCTTTTTAACTCAATTGCCCACACCGCTACTTAAAATTATGTTCTTCAAGCTTGATGATTTAGGGGAGAAAACCATCAATAAAATTGCCGAAGTTGCTTTATCTACTAAGTTAGAGAAAAGAGATAAACTAGAGGTAAAAGTTAAGACCGACCCCAATTTATTGGCTAAGGGAACCTTAGAATCATTAGTGATTGATTGTCAAGGATTGATGGTTGAAAATTCCCTAAGAATGGAAAGTATTAATATTACCTTAAATACCATTGCAGTCAGTCCTCTAAAAGCTTTAGCTGGGAATATTCAGTTAACCCAACCTAGTCGTGGTAAGGCTTGTGTTTTGTTAAGAGAAAAAGATATCACCAGAGTATTAAATCGAGAGGTTTTAAGGAGAAAGCAACATGAGATCGTTATCGATACGCAGGTTGTTCAAGTTAGTTTGCAACAGGTAAAATGTAACCTATTAGAGACAGGAAAAATATTGATTGAAGGAGAAGTTAAGCGAAAAGAGACAAAAGATATTAAGCCAGTTAGTTTAGAGATTCAACCAAAAATATGCCAGTCAGGAAAGGGTGTAACTGTAGATGAAATTAAGTATTTAGAAGAACCCAGTTTATCATCAATAATACTGAATCCTATTCTAGAAGAAGCAAAAAATATCCTAAACTTAAAAAATTTCAAAGTTGATGGTTTTTCTTTAAGAGTTGAACAATTTAATATTAGACACGGGGCTTTGCATTTAGAAGCTGAAGCAGGAATGACTCATTTTCCTACTAATTAAGGTATGAGATTTTTATTTAGAAAACCGACCCTAACTGCTGTATCGATTTTTTTCGTTGTTCCTCTCGGTCTATATTCCAAATATTATCAAGGAATTGGAAGTATCTGGCTAAATGATTATGGTGCAGCTATTTGGTATGAGGTTTTTTGGTGTTTGTTGGCTTTTTATTTCTTTTCTAATAAAAAGGCTGTTAAATTTATTCCAATTTATGTTTTTATTGTTACTTGTTTATTGGAAATTTTACAACTTTGGAACCCTTTCATCTTAACCTTAATCCGTTCTCATATTGTGGGAAAATTGTTATTAGGAACTACTTTTTCTTGGTGGGATTTTCCTCATTATATAATTGGCTGTTTATTGGGGTGGTTATGGTTAGAATTTATCAATAAACTCAACTACAATTCTTGGCAACCTGATAAGTAGCCTCTGAAAAAATTGTTGTGAAATAATACTTTTAAATGTTGCCTATTAAAGTTACAATCAGAAGCGAAAAGTTAATTTATAAACTGTATGAACATCAGCGTATTTGGCATAGGATTAATGGGAAAACCCATAGCAGAAAGACTCCTAGAAGCTAATTATTCTGTTACTGTCTACAATAGAACTATTAGTAAAGCACAAGAGTTACAATCTTTAGGGGCTAAAATTGCTCAAACCCCTCTAGAAGCCATCCAAACAGCAGAAATTCTAATTTTAATGTTGACGGATGCTAAGGCTATACAAGAGGTGATTTTAAGTCCAGAAACAGCAGATCAGCTACAAAACCGCACTATAATCCAAATGGGAACTATTGCCCCTGATGAAAGCCGAAGCATTCAAGAAGCAGTGGAAAAACATGGGGGACAATATCTAGAAGCACCGGTATTGGGTAGTATCCCTCAAGCTAAAGACGGGACCTTATTGGTGATGGTTGGGTCTAAATATTCTCTATTTGAAGATTTTAAGCTAATATTACAACAATTTGGTTCAAAGCCAGAGTATATTGGGGAAGTAGGTACAGCTTCCGCCTTAAAGTTAGCGTTGAATCAGTTAATTGCTGCTTTAACCAGTAGTTTTGTCCTAAGTTTAGGGTTAATTGAACAGCAAGGGGTTGATGTTGATAAATTCATGAAAATTTTGAGAGAAAGTGCTTTATATGCTCCTACATTTGATAAGAAATTAAGTAGGATGCAACAACGCAATTTTGAAAATCCTAACTTTCCTACTAAACATTTACTAAAAGATGTTAATTTATTTTTAAACCAAGGCGAAGCAAATGGCTTAAATACCGAAGTTTTACAAGCTGTTTGTCACGTCGTTGAGCGAACCATAGAGTTAGGATTATCAGATAAGGATTACTCTGCTCTATTTTCTGCCATTAATACAGATAAAAGTTAATTGAATTAAAATTATAACTTATACAACCACTAAATAATTTTATGACTATCTCTAAAACAGAAGCAAAACAACTTTTAGAAAGAATGATTTTTGAAGAAACTTACCCTCAAGATTGGGTAGAAGATGTATGGGGTTTAAGTGCGGTTCATGGGGAAATATCAGCTAAATTATTAGACGCTTTTTACGCTTTAATTGAAGCTTGTCCAGAAGAAAAACTAGACAATTTTTTACAAACTTTGTTGCAAGAAAAATTAAATAATCAATAAAACTCACCCATAGAGAATTTTTCTCTATGGGTTCTTCCATAATCTAAATGTTTAGCAAAAGAAAACATTAACCATACTTAACTCATGGCAACATAAGAACGGTCATAAGAACTACGAAAACCAGAACAAGGTTTACCTTGAATAGTTGTCCAATAATCTTTTTCAACATTTACCCCAATTTCCGCAGCAATCCTTCCTAACATCGATTGTTGACGGTTTTTGACCATTCGGTGATGACGCATCATTAAAACCCTTGCTTGTTGTTGAGTAGACATAATATTTAGACTCCGATTGCTTATGATGGTTTGTTATTTTAATCTGAGTTCGACCTAAGACAAAATTTGGATGAATTATAGTGTAGTAAAGTGTGTATCCTTGATGACTACTTTCAAAGTTTCCAAACTCCCGACACCGAACTCGGGTTAGGTTGTTTACTTCACCCTTGCTACTATGTATAACATAATTTTCTGTAACATTCGCTACAAAATATTGTTTTATTGTAAAACTTAATATTGTATTTGGGATTGCGAAAACAGATGAAGATAAAAGCCATCCTCTGTTGTTAAGTGTGGAAGAGTGAGAATAGAAAAGAGTTCAGGAGAAAAAGATGATGTCAGGAATCCTTGAACTGATTAAACAAAAAAATCGTTATCATTAAAGATTGAACAAAATTATATTTTTACAAACCAGCACCCTAAATTAACTCTTATGGCATTACCCATTGTGGCGATTATTGGACGACCAAATGTAGGCAAGTCCACCATTGTAAACCGTTTGGCAAAGGATAGACAGGCGATAGTCCACGATGAACCTGGGATTACGCGCGATCGCACTTATCGGCCTGCTTTTTGGGGATCTCGAGACTTTCAAGTAGTAGATACAGGAGGCTTAATATTTGACGACGACACAGAATTCTTACCCCTCATACGCGAACAAGCTATGACAGCTTTAACAGAAGCTAGTGCGGCTATTTTTGTGGTAGATGGGCAAATGGGATTAACTGCTGGCGATCGTGAAATTGGACACTGGTTACGACAGCAAACAGTTCCGGTTTTATTAGCGGTTAATAAATGCGAGTCTCCAGAACAAGGTTTGATTCAAGCTGCGGAATTTTGGGAATTAGGACTAGGGGAACCGTACCCTGTTTCTGGCATTCATGGCAATGGTACAGGGGAATTATTAGACGAATTGATTACCCATTTACCCTCTCCGGATGAACTGTCGGATCAAGAGGAGATTAATGTATCGATTATTGGTCGTCCAAATGTAGGAAAATCCAGTTTATTAAACGCTTTTTTAGGGGAAAAAAGAGCCATTGTTAGTCCCATTTCCGGAACCACCAGAGATGCTATCGACACTGTGGTAAAACGAGGGGAAAACACCTATCGTTTAATCGATACGGCTGGTATTCGTCGTAAGAAAAATGTTAATTACGGGGCGGAATTTTTTAGTATTAACCGAGCTTTTAAAGCCATTCGTCGGGCTGATGTAGTCTTATTAGTTATCGATGCCATTGATGGAGTTACAGACCAAGATATTAAGTTAGCAGGACGCATTATTGATGAAGGAAGGGCCGCTATTATTGTAGTCAATAAATGGGATGCCGTAGACAAAGATTCTTATACCATTTATGAGTATAAGAAAAAAGTCATGGCACGACTTTATTTTATGGAATGGGCTGATTTAATTTTTGTCAGTGCTATGTCAGGAAAACGAGTGGAAAAAATCTTTAAATTAGTTGATACTGCAGTAGATGAACATCGTCGTCGGGTGAATACTTCCGTGGTGAATGAAGTATTAGAAGAAGCAGTAAAATGGCATTCACCCCCAACCACTAGACAAGGAAAACAGGGAAGAATTTATTACGGAACCCAAGTATCCAGTCAACCCCCAACCATTGCTTTATTTGTTAATGATCCCAAGCGATTTAATGACAATTATCGACGTTATATTGAGAGACAGTTTCGGGAACAAATTGGCTTTCTGGGGACTCCTATTCGTTTACTATGGAGAGGCAAGAAAATGCGAGATGTTGAACCTAGTTTAAATAGGGCAACCAAAGTTTAGCAGAATTAGTAATGTAGGGTGGGCAATGCCACCTTACACATTATTGAGTAAAAAAAATAAGCGAATGGAAGAATTATTTGAGTTAAAAGATTTGTTACTAGCAGGTCATATTGACGATGCTTTACTGCTAGTAGAGGAATTAACAGAAATGAGCAAAGATGATAAGCTAAATAAGATTTTTAGTTTTGGGATCATTGTCTTATTGCATCTTATTAAACGACAAGCAGAAAAACGTAGTACCCGTTCCTGGGAAACCTCTATCACTAATGCTATAAGACAAATTCAACGAACGAATAAACGACGTAAAGCCAAAGAAAATTATCTTAAACCAGCAGAGTTACAAGAAACTTTAGAAGATGCGTATAGTTCAGCCTTGAGACAAGCATCTTTAGAAGCATTTGAAGGTAAATATGAAGCAGAAGAACTAGGAAAAATGGTTAATAAAAAAGCAATTATTGATGAAACAATGGACTTGATTTATAGTTGAATTTTGCTCGATTAAAAATATTTTACTAATCACGTTAGTTGACCCTTGTTTGTTTCGTAGGCAAAATAAGGATTATGATATGATCTTTTAGGAATATACTGGACGTTTCATGTTCGAGCAAGCGTTTAAGAATCTCGATGATACCTTAAGACGGGAAGCAGGTTGCACTACTGAACTAGACTACACGGAACAGAGTTCCTGGTTATTGTTTCTCAAGTATTTGGATGATCTGGAACAAGAGCGATCGCAGATTGCAGAGTTGATGGGGAAGCCTTACACTTTCATTATTGATGAGGCTTACCGTTGGTCTGTTTGGGCTGCACCGAAGGACGAAAATGGGAAGATTGACCATAATGTAGCCTTAACTGGGGATGATATCAGAGATTTTGTTAATGATCAGTTATTTCCTTATCTTCGCAAGTTTAAGCAGAATGCAGAGAGTGCAGAAACTATAGAATACAAGATCGGTGAAATTTTTGGGGAGATTAAGAATAAGTTTCAGAGTGGTTATAACTTGCGTGATGCGTTGGATGAGATCGATGAGTTACGGTTTCAGTCTCAGGATGAAAAACACGAACTTTCCCATCTGTATGAAGCAAAAATCAAGAGTATGGGTAATGCAGGGCGCAACGGGGGAGAATATTACACCCCACGTCCTTTAATTCGGGCTATGATCCAAGTTATTAAGCCACAAATAGGACAAAGGATCTATGATGGAGCTTGTGGATCTGCTGGGTTTCTCTGTAAGTCTTATGAGTATTTACGGCAGCAGAAGTTAACTACGAAGCAACTGGAAGCGTTACAGAAAGAGACATTATACGGTAAGGAGAAGAAAAGTTTAGCCTATGTTATCGGGATCATGAATATGATTCTGCATGGTATCGATGCACCGAATATTATTCATACCAATACGTTGACGGAAAATGTTAACGATATTCAGCCTAAAGATAGATTTGATGTTATTTTAGCTAATCCCCCTTTCGGTGGTAGTGAACGCAAGGAAATTAAAGAAAAGTTCCCTATTAGGACAGGAGAGACAGCATTTCTTTTTTTACAGCATTTTATCAAGATGTTGAAGCCTGGGGGAAGGGCTGCGATCGTTATTAAAAATACGTTTCTTTCTAATGCAGATAATGCGTCCAAAGGGTTACGGGAGGAACTTTTAACCAGTTGTAACCTGCATACTATTTTAGATTGTCCTGGGGGGACGTTTATAGGTGCAGGGGTTAAAACGGTGGTGTTATTCTTTGAGAAACGTGGTCTTCGGCTCCGCTCAGACCACACTTTGAGCAGAGTGGAAAAGCAGCAGGGAAATGGACAGTTAAGTATGTTTCCCATGGCCACGGAACGTATTTGGTATTATCAGTTAGATCCTGGGAGAAGTTTAGGGAAGACAAACCCTCTCAATGATGATGACTTAGGAGAGTTTGTAGGGTTTCAGGAGACGTTTAAGGAGTCGGATAAATCTTGGTTAGTGGAGGTGAAAGATATTGATCGGGAGACGTTTGATCTCTCGGTGAAGAACCCAAATGCACCAGAAGAAGACCCCTTAAGGGAACCTGGGGAGATTTTAGCAGAAATTTCAGCTTTAGATGCTGAAAGTGCCGAGATTTTAGAGAATATTTCGGGAATATTCTGAGAAGGGTGGTTTCGACTCCGCTCAACCACCCCCAGACAACCGAGGGTTGAGGGTTGAGGGTTGAGGGTTGAGGGCTGAGCGGAGTGGAAGTCCGAAGCCCGATCTACTAAGCCAAAAAGCAGTATTATCATGCCTCATATGTACATTCTCGAATGTTCTGACGGTTCTTTTTATACCGGAAGTACAAAAAATTTGCCTCGACGTTTATGGCAACATCAAAATGCTTTGGGGGCTAATCACACCAGAAAACGATTACCTGTAAAATTAGTTTATGCGGAATATTATGATCATGTGGCCGATGCTTTTTATCGAGAAAAACAAGTTCAAGGATGGAGTCGTAAAAAGAAAATTGCTCTCATGAATAGTAACTGGGATAAGCTCCATATTTTGGCAGAATGTCAAAATGAATCACATTATCTTAATAAAGAGGTGGTTTCGACTGGTTTCGACTCCGCTCAACTAGCCGAAACTCCCCCCACACAAGGGAGGACTCAACAAGCACGTTAAGACTCAATAAGCACATGACGACTCAACAAGCACGTGAGGACTGAGCGGAGCCGAAGTCCGGTTCTATTCACCATAACAATAGTCATTATTTTATAGAAACTTCTGGGAACTTTATGAGCATAGTCTGTCAATCAATAAATCAAATCTCCAACCATTGGCTAGAGAATTACTTAAACAAAAAATGAAGGTTAAAATAATAAAGTTATCAGCAAATGATGAAATTTAGGGAAAATTTATAGGGGTTAATATGGCTATTTCTCAATCTTCTCCAAGCACTAATGTTACTCTAGCTCAGGATAATATTTTTGCAGATTTAGGTTTTTCTGAGGATGAGGCGGTTAATTTGAAAATTCGGGCTGATTTGATGTTAACGTTACGTTCTTTTATTAAGGCTAAGGGTTGGACTCAAAAAGATGCAGTAAAGTTTTTTAATGAGACTCAACCGAGAATTAGTTGTTTGATGAATGGGGATATTAAACGTTTTAGTGTGGATAAGTTATCACTGATGTTGAGTAAAGCAGGTATGGAGGTTAAGTTTGAGGTTATTTCTAATTTGACGGAGAAAGTTGATAATGAATAGTGGACAGTTGATAGTGGACAGTGGACAGTTACCCCAAGGATGGAATATCAAAACACTTAGTGAAGTTTGTAAAATTAACCCACCAAAAAGCGAAGCAAGAAAAAAACTCACAGAAAATGACTTTGTTTCATTTCTACCCATGAGTAATCTTGGAGTAAAACAAAAAACAATAATGCCAGTTGAAACTAGACGTTTTGGAGAAGTAGTAAAAGGATATACTTATTTTGCAAATAATGACGTTTTATTGGCAAAAATTACACCTTGTTTTGAAAATGGAAAGTTAGGTATTGCCCGTAATCTAATTAACGCAATAGGATTTGGATCAAGCGAATATATAGTTTTTCGTTCAAAAGATATAATTGAACCTGAATATATTTTTTACTTTCTTTCTCAGGATAGTTTAAGGAAAGTTGGCGCACGTTTTTTGTGTGGAACAGCAGGACAGAAAAGAGTTTCCAAAGACTTTATCAAAAACTATCCTATTACTCTACCCCCACTCGAAGAACAAAAACAAATTGTAGAAATACTAGATGAAGCATTTGAAGGAATAGATAAAGCGATTGAAAATACATAGAAAAACCTCGCAAACGCCCGTGAAATCTTTGAAAGTTACTTAAATTCTATTTTTATTAATAAGGGGGATGATTGGGTTGAGAATAAGTTAGGAGATTTATTAGAATTATTAACTGATTATCATTCTAATGGGAGCTACAAAATTTTAAAACAAAATGTTGAATTATTAGATAACGATGGTTATGCACATATGGTTAGAAGTACCGATTTTGAAAATAAGTTTAGAAATCCTTTAAAATATATTGATGGAAATGCTTATAATTTTTTAGCTAAAAGTAAAATATTTGGCGGAGAAATAATAATAAGCAAAATTGGTAATGCAGGCAAAGTTTACTTAATGCCTAAAGTCAAAAAACCTAGCTCTTTAGCTATGAATTTATTTCTGTTAAGAGTTGATAAGCAGAAAATACGAAGCAACTACTTATATCTATTTTTAGAGTCTAATTTTGGAAAATCACAAATTTCACAAAGACTAAATGGTACAACGACTAAAACAATTCGCAAAGACGGAGTTAGATCACTAAAAATTTTAGTTACCTCATTATCAAATCAAGAAAAGATCGCAGATCAATTAAATGATCTCAAAGAAGAAACCGAACGCTTACAAACCATATATAAACGCAAAATAGAGGTGTTGCAAGAACTAAAACAATCAATATTACAAAAAGCATTTACAGGAGAATTAACCAACCCCACTGTTAACAACGAGGCTGCATGATTACCTTATAAACTTTAGACAAACAATCAAAACAGTTGAATTCAATAACTATCACAAAAAAATGCTAATAGATCAAATCATTGAAGAACTCCAAGCTATTCCCGAAGAAAAACTAGAGGAAATTTATGACCTCATTCATTATTTTCGTCTTGGTTTAAAACAAGAAAATCAACAACCTCGAACCCCTGGACTAATAAAAGGAAAACTTAGTGATAGTTTCTTTGAGCCATTACCCGAAGATGAACTAAGAGAATGGGAATAAAATACCTGATCGATACCCATATTTTTCTCTGGTGGATATTCGATGATCCTAAACTAAATACAGTTTGCCGAGACTTAATAAAGAACCCAGAACATCAGATATTAGTAAGTAGTGTCACCCCTTGGGAAATAGCCACTAAATATCGTATCGGCAAACTCCCCGAAGGAGAACAAATCATCTCACAATACTCACAACTACTAACACAAGCCAAATTCCTTGAACTTCCCATAACTTCAACCCATGCTATCAGAGCAGGAAGTTTACCTATTGCTCATCGAGATCCTTTTGATCGCATGATTATGGCACAAGCAGAACTAGAAAATATACCTGTCATTACCTATGATAAAGCCTTTCAAACTGGGTTAATTCAAATAATTCCCTAAAGCTATTATCAACCATTTCAAAGATGATCAACATTTTTGGGCATACTCTAGTAAAGTGCTTTAAAGCAAATCCAGATCCAGTAAAAATTTATGAGAAATGAAGCCGATACTAGAGCCGAATTAATAGATCCTGCCCTCCATGCTGTGGGTTGGGGTGTTATCGAAGAAAGTCGTATTCGTAGAGAAGTAATAGCCCCTGGCCGCCTCATTGGGGGAGGAAAACGAGCTAAACCCAAATATGCTGATTATGTCCTAATTTATCGTAATCAAAAACTAGCTATTATCGAAGCCAAAGCCGAAAACTTACCCTACACAGAGGGAGTCCAACAGTTGACGGGGTGACAAGAGTTGGAAAAGGCTCACCATGAGGACTTTAGAGATCAG
>NZ_JARVCN010000002.1:0-16911 GCF_038442745.1 Crocosphaera sp. Alani8 | reverse complement strand
CTATATCCCTTATTAAATCTAGCTTATAGCTTTTTGTGTCCCCACGCCAGATTGTAAGTATTAGATTCTGTCCAACGAGAGTCTACAACACCATCTGCATTATCGTCTTGTTCTATAAGATAATAAACTAGATTTCCTTGTCCATCATAGGTAGAAGTTTCTGTTTGACGGTCATCTACGATATTATCTCCATCATTATCTTGTTCTTCAAGATAATAAACTAGATTTCTTTGTTCATCGTAGATATAAGCCTCTGTTTTAATAGAAGTAGACATAATAAACACTCCCTTATTTTTACAGAAATAAAACTTTTTAAAACACTATTATTAATCTCAACTTAGAGTAATTAGGCTAAATTAACCACCTAAATTATCCCACTACAATTATAACATTAATGTCCCCGTTTATTTACATCTACCGATAATAAATCAACAATGAAATCTGTTTAAAATCTGCTCGTTAGTAATCTCCATCAAGGCTTTAAAATCCCTGTAATTCTCAACTAATTTTAAAGGTTTGTCAGGCATAGATTCTTATTTTCATCAAATAGCACTACAACTAAACTACAAAAATTAATCCATTAACCATCTCACCAAATTGAGCTAGAATTAACTTTTATATAAAAAAATAAAGTTTTATTACAGATCATTACAGGAGTCGCCTTTATGACAACCTTTGCAACCCCCAGGCAGAAGTGGAATTCATCTTTTAACACTGCTTCCTTGAGAATTGTGGCGTTAGGAGATAGTTTAGTCTATGGGTACGGTGATACCGTTGGGGGTGGATGGGTTGAGAGATTACGTCGTGGCTGGATGGGGCAGAAAAATGGTCATGTATTGTACAATCTGGGTGTAAGGGGAGATCGAATCTATCAAGTGGAGGAACGGTTAGAAGGGGAGTACCGGTGTCGGGGAGAGTTACGCAACCGTGTCCCTGATGTGATTATGCTTTCGGTTGGGGTGAATGATTCGGCCAGGTTGAGAAGGCCTGATGGACGTTTATTTACAGAATTTGATACATATCAACAGCAAATAGAGAATTTATTAGATAAAGCGCAACAATTGTGTCCTGTTTATTTTGTGGGAATGGTTCCTGTGGATGAGCAAAAAATGCCTTTTATGGATTGTTTTTATTTTAATAATTTTGATCAATATCGTTATAAAGAAGTTACCAAAAAAGCTTGTCATTCTCGTAATATTCCTTATCTAGATATTTTTGATTTATGGTTAGGCAGAGGGGAAGATTATGTCAAGTTACGGTTGACTAATGATGGATTACATCCGAATGTTAAGGGATATGAGTCTTTGTATGAGGATATTATTAATTGGCAAGCATTACAGAAATTAAATCTAGGGAATGTATCAGCTATACTTTAATTTTAGAGTGGGCATTGCCCACTTACTGTTCTATTTTTTCTTGGATTTACCAAATTTACGTTTGAACCCGGTAGCTAAACCAGAGATTGTTAATGCTCCCAGAGCAATGATAGTCGAAGGTTCTGGAACATCGTTAACATCACCAGGTGTATCAGATGCAGCTATTCGGAAGTTATCTAACGCAGCATAACCACCATTGAGAAGATCAATTCTTAAAGTTACATTGCCATTGGTTGATGCAGAAGCATCTAATACGGCTAAAACTTCAGTCCAATCAAATACATTTCGTGGAGATGCTGTACCTGAAGCTCTAAAAGTTGATAAGACTGAACCACTACCGATATTTGGAGTTCCACTAGGATTATCAAACAATGTGAACTCAAATTCTGGTATTGCCCCGTTAGGGACAAAAGGCGCACCAAATCTGTCTGCATCAATACTTGAAATATCTAAACGAAAGTTTAAAAAATCCCTACCACCAGTATCAAAAGATAGCCCCAATAAGTCATTTTGGTCTCTTGTTTGTATACCTACAGCATAATTGCCACCTATTCCTGATGGATCACTATAACCACTGCCAAAAGCTTGATTTCCTGTAAGCAGAAGAGTCTCAACTGTAAAAGTTTGTGCAAATACAAATCCAGGGGGTTGATTTGAATAAAGATCATTAATTGTTCTTGTTAGATTAATATCACCACCTTGATTAACAAAACCTGTGGGATTTTCAAAATCTTGATCATAAAGAACTATAGTTTGTTGAGCTTTAGCTTGTAAAGATCACCCTCCTATTAAAGTTGAAATTAATCCCGTTATAAGTAAGCTTTTCTGCATTGGTTTGCTCCTTTTAGTTTAATGAAAGTATGAGTAAATTTATCCATCTAAATTTAAAATACCCACAAAGATACGAAGAAATAACACTGTATGATTACTTAAATAGAATAAAAACTATCCTTAATTATAGTGAATCAACTAAAGATAAAAAAACTCAAAAACTTGACTTTTACTACTTAGAATAAGGTAGATTCCACTATCATCGGCAAGTTTAGTGTTACTAGAGTTAAAGACAAAGTTTGCTAGAATAATCAGGCAACGGATTGATAAACCATTTTATAAGTAATGCAAACTAAACGAGTTAGAGACATCTTAAGACACGGTAAACCCGATGAAACCCTGACTATTCAAGGGTGGGTACGCACCAAACGGGAATTAAAAGATTTTGCTTTTATGGAAGTCAATGACGGTTCCTCCCTCAACAGTTTACAAGTAGTTCTCGATGAAAGCGTACCCAACTATCAAGATGTTCTCAAACTCCTCAATACGGGGTCTTCTGTGGAAGTTTCAGGAACCCTGGTACAATCCCTAGGAAAAGGTCAAAGCATCGAGTTAAAGGCTGCTACAGTGCAGGTATATGGCACATCTGACCCCGAAACATATCCCCTACAGAAAAAACGCCACTCTTTTGAATTTTTACGTACTATTGGACATCTGCGATCGCGTACCAATACCATAGGTGCGGTTATGCGCGTCAGAAATGCCTGTGCAACCGCTATCCATAAATTTTTTCAAGAACGAGATTTTATCTGGGTTCATACTCCTATTATTACTGCCAGTGACTGCGAAGGTGCAGGAGAATTATTCACTGTTACTAATTTTGATTTGAGCAAAGTTCCTGTTGATAAACAGCAAAAAATAGATTACGATCAAGACTTTTTTGGTAAGCAAGCTTATCTAACCGTAAGTGGACAGTTAGAAGCAGAAGTTATGGCGATGGCTTTTCAAAATGTTTATACTTTTGGTCCCACTTTTAGAGCAGAAAATTCTAACACTTCCCGTCATTTAGCTGAGTTTTGGATGGTAGAACCAGAAATGGCTTTTTGTGATATTGAAGGGGATCAAGACTTAGCAGAAGCGTTTTTAAAATACATTTTTAAATATGTATTAGAGACTTGTCCAGAAGACATGGAATTTTTTAATAAGCGTATCGATAAATCTGTTTTGGAAACGGCTGATAATATCATTAATAATGAGTTTGAAAGAATCACATATACTAAAGCGGTTGAATTACTAGAAAAGTCTAATAAGAAGTTTGAATACCCAGTGGAATGGGGTATTGATTTACAATCAGAACACGAGCGATATCTAGCAGAAGAGTTGTTTAAAAAACCTTTAATTGTTACTAATTATCCCACCACAATTAAGGCATTCTATATGCGCTTGAACGAGGATAATAAAACCGTGGCAGCAATGGATGTTTTAGCCCCGAAAATTGGGGAAATAATTGGCGGATCTCAACGGGAGGAAAGACTAGATGTCCTAGAAAAACGCATCGATGAAATGAATATAATTGCCGATGATTTATGGTGGTATTTAGACCTAAGAAAATATGGAACCGTTCCCCATGCAGGATTTGGTTTAGGGTTTGAAAGAGTGGTACAATTTATGACAGGGATGGGTAATATTCGTGATGTTATTCCTTTCCCTCGTACTCCCTTAAGTGCGGAATTTTAATAATTCTTGTAGGGGTCAACGGCCGTTGACCCCTAACGCAAAACAGAAAGGTAATGTATCCTGGAGAAAATTATGTCTATTGAAGCTACAATTTCTAATTATTATGACAGTTTAGCCGCTATGAATTCTCAAGGTTGGTTAGATAGTTTAGCCGATAATGCCGCTATTTATGATCCCGTCGGTAAACCGGCTTTAAACCCAGAAAAAGACTCAGAAAAATTGTTTACTATCCTTACTAATTTTTACAGTAAATTTGAAATAGAAAGAGAATTTTTATTTATTGTTAGTAATGAGGCTGCGGTAAAATGGAAGATGAATGTTATTTCTAAAAACGGCAAAGAAGCAAACGCCGATGGCATCAGTACATTTAAACTTAATGAGGAAGGAAAAATTACAGAAGTTAAAGCTTATTGGGATGAAAATGGGTTAAAATCACAGTTAATGTAGGAGGAAACTAAAAATGACAGAACCACAAAAAGAAAAGAATATTATCCCAATTAGTCCACAAACAGCACTACTAATTATTAGCTTACTAATTTTGTTACCTTTATTGTTAACAGGATTTTTTGCTCATTAGTCAACAGTAGTATAAAAAACTGTTTTACTCAAAAACCTCTGCTTCTTTCAAAGGTAAACCCTCTTTATCTTTTTTTGATAACAAAGGTTCCCCTTCTAGTTGCCAGTCAACCTTGAGATCCGAGTCGTTCCAAATAATACTTCTTTCGTATTCTGGGGCGTAATAATCTGTCGTTTTATAGAGAAACTCCGCTACATCGGATAAGACAACAAACCCGTGAGCAAATCCTTCCGGAACCCAAAACTGAAGCTTATTTTCTGCACTCAAAAGACAACTTACCCACTGACCAAAAGTAGGGGAACTCTTACGAATATCCACCGCTACATCTAACACCTTCCCTACTACCACACGAACTAATTTTCCTTGAGGTTGTTGAATTTGATAATGAAGTCCCCGCAACACATTTTTCTGCGATCGTGAATGATTATCCTGGACAAAATTTCTACTTATTCCCGTTGCTTCTATAAAAGCTTTTTCATTATAGCTTTCATAAAAGAAACCGCGATTATCCCCAAAAACACGGGGTTCAACAATAACAACATCGGGAATTTTTGTTTGAATAGCCTTCATAACTAATGACCAATAAATCAATTAAACCTGTATTGCTACCCAATTTTGTAATTCTTCCCATCCTAACCCTTGACGAATAATAGAAGGGGGATCGGAAGTCATATCTAAAATAGTAGAAACATCAAAACCAGGCTCTAAACTATTATCAATAATCATATCAACCTGATTCTCTAAAATGTCAAACAATTCAACTTTTTCTAACCCAATAGTTGGAAACTCACCATCTTCGTCCGGTAAATGAGCAGAAGTAGAAATAATTGGATTTTTTAAGCCTTGTAAAATAGCTTGACAAATAGGATGATCAGGCACCCTAATACCCGTACTTTTTCGCTTCGGACTCATCACCAATTTTGGCACAGCTTTACTTGCTGGTAACAAAAAAGTATAAGGGCCAGGAATTAAGCGTTTCATAATACGATATGCTTCATCCGTTACCCCTGCATAGTCAGCAATATTGGACAAGGAAGAACACAAAAAAGTCAATGGTTTATGATTAGATAATTGTTTCAATTTTCGCACCCTTTGCACCGCCGATTTACTATTAAGATCGCACCCGATCGCATACACTGTATCTGTGGGATATAGCATGATTGCCCCTTTTCTGAGGGAATCACATATTTCGTCGATGCGACGAGGTTGGGGGTTTTGGGGATGTAAATCGTATAGAATAGCCATAATTATGACCAAAATAGCTTATTTAGACTGCGTAACAGGGATCGCCGGAGATATGTGTTTAGCGGCATTAGTGGATAGCGGTGTCCCCTTAGAATACTTGATTGAGCAACTAAAAGGGTTGAATATTGACCACGAATATAATTTAAGCCAAGAAAAGGTACAGCGCAACGGACAACAGGCCACTAAAGTTCATGTTCAGTTGCTTAAAGATGATAATCACGATCACCACCATCATCATACCTCCGCCCGTCACCTTCCCGAAATTGAAACTATTATTCAACAGGCTAACTTACCTTCACGGGCCACACAGTGGAGTCTCGATGTATTCCGTCGCTTAGCCGTAGCAGAAGGTGCCGTACACGGCGTTTCACCAGAAAAGGTACACTTCCACGAAGTTGGGGCAACAGATGCCATAGTGGACATTGTGGGTACTTGTGTGGGCTTAGATTATTTGGACATCGAGGGTTTATACTGTTCAGCTTTACCTACTGGTGGGGGAACAGTACGTGCGGCACATGGTCGTTTACCGGTACCGGTTCCTGCTGTATTGAAGTTGTGGGAGTCCCGTCAGGTTCCCATTTATAGTAACAATATTGAGAAAGAATTAGTCACCCCCACAGGAGCGGCGATCGCTGTTACACTGGTCAAAAGTTTTGGTCAACCCCCCAAGATGGTGTTAGAAAAAGTTGGCTTAGGTGCAGGGTCAAAAGATTTACCAATTCCTAATATTTTACGTCTGTGGATAGGGGAAAGTGTGACAGAAAAAAAAACAGTAATGTCGACATAGTTGCTGTTTTAGAAACCCAAATAGATGATTTAAGTCCGCAGGTTTTTGGTTATTTATTCGATCTTTTATTAGATGTGGGGGCGTTAGATGTGTTCACTCAGTCAGCGATGATGAAAAAATCACGGCCTGGTGTTTTATTAACAGTTATTTGTCAGGTGGATAAAATAGAAGCTTGTGAGGAAATTATTTTTAGAGAAACAACCACATTAGGCATTCGTCAATCTATTCAGAAACGTTCCATTTTAGACCGAGAAGTTAAGATAGTTGATACACAATATGGAAAAATAAGGGTTAAAATAGCAACTCAAGGAAAAGGAGAGAATACAACTATTATTAATGTCCATCCGGAATACGAAGATTGTATCGCTATCGCAAGACAGTTTAATCAACCTTTAACTACTATTCAAAAGATAGTTTTAGATGCCTTTTTTATAGACTAACTTGGTTTAAATTTCCGTTTAATGGTTACATTCAAACCCGAAAAGATGGTGATACTGTGGCGACTACTTTTAAAAAAATAGGAAGGATATAAATGCCCACTGATACAAATCAAAGTTATTTTTCTTATGAATATCAAGTAGGAGGAAGTCTCAGAATTAATGCACCAAGCTATGTTGTACGTCACGGGGACAACCAACTCTATCAAGCTTTATTAAAAGGTGATTTTTCCTATGTTCTTAATACCCGTCAAATGGGAAAATCTAGTCTTCGGGTTCGGGTAAAAAATCGCTTACAAAAAGAAGGTTATCGCTGTGCGTCTTTAGACTTAACCAGTATTGGTAGCGAAACTGTAACCCCCATACAATGGTATAAAGGGCTAATCTGGGAACTGTGGCGCGGGTTTAACCTCATTGGCAAAGTTAATTTAAAAGCTTGGTGGAGGGAACAAGCAGACTTCTCACCCATACAGCGTCTAGATTATTTTATACAAAATATTCTCCTCACGTCAATTCCTTCTCAACCCATTGTTATTTTTATTGATGAGATTGATAGTGTTTTAGGATTGCCCTTTGCTGTGGACGATTTTTGGGCATTAATTCGCTTTTGTTACAATCAACGGGCGGAAAATCCAGAATATAATCGTTTAACCTTTGCTTTGTTCGGTGTCGCTACTCCCTCAGACTTAATTCAATCCAAAGAGCGTACTCCCTTTAATATTGGTACAGCTATTGAATTAAGAGGGTTTCAAACCCATGAAATTGAGCCTCTGATTGGGGGTTTAAAGGGGTCATTAAGGTATCCACAGGAAATTTTAGAAGAGATTTTGTATTGGACAGGGGGACAGCCGTTTTTGACGCAAAAACTCTGTCAAATAGCTCTCGCAGAAACCCCTCCCTCCCTAACCCCGGAAACAGTACCCCAGTGGATAGAAAGATTAGTGCGATCGCAGATTATTGCTGACTGGGAAACCCAAGACGAACCGGAACATCTACGCACCATCCGCAATCGTCTTTTACGGAAAGAAGCCAACATAGGGCGTATTTTAGGCTATTATCTAGAAATTTTACAACAGAAACAAATTCCCTTAGATGATAGTTTAGAACAACGAGAATTATTACTATCAGGAATTGTAGAAAAACGGGGATCTTGTTTACGAATTCGCAATCCCATTTATGAAATGGTGTTTAATAGGGATTGGGTGGAGCAGCAATTAGATCGTCTTCGTCCCTATAGTTCCCTGTTGCAAGTATGGGTTAAATCTAATTATCAAGATGAATCTCAACTATTACGAGGACAAGCTTTATTAGCGGCAAAAAATTGGTCTAAAGAACATCGTTTAAGCGATCTTGATTATCAGTTTTTAGCTGCCTCTGAAACCTGCGATCGCCGTGAAACTCAACAAAAATTAGAAGCAGAAAAATTAAAAGAAACACAAAGGAGACTGAAATTGCAAAAAAGATTAGTGGGGGTGATTACTTTTGCTTTATTGGTTTCCTGTGGTTTAATTTTTCTAGTAGTTAAACAATATCGTCAAGGAACATTAAATGAGATTCAAGCGATCGCTCGTTTTTCCCAAGCACATTCAACCCCTGAGTTGGGATTAGATTCTTTATTAGCGGCAATCAAAGCTAAACGTAAGCTACAACAATTAAAAATAAAAGATCAACAAACTCAACAAGAAGTAGAAATAGCTTTAGGAAAAGCAGTCTATAGTGCGCTAGAATTCAATCGTTTGACGGGACATAAAGACGGGGTTTGGGGAGTTGATATAAGTAAAGATGGACAAACTTTAGTAACAGCAAGTTGGGATCATACTATAAAATTATGGCAACAAAATGGACAATTATTAAAAACTATTTCTGGTCATGAAAACCGTGTTTATAAAGTTAAATTTAGTCATGATAATCAACTAATTGCTTCTGCAAGTATGGATAAAACCGTTAAATTATGGACTTTTGATGGTCAATTATTACGCACCCTTAATACTAATAAACCGGTTTATGATATTACTTTTAGTCCTGATAATCAAACCTTGATTGCTGCCACTGGTAATGAGCTACAAGTTTGGAGCGTGGAAGGAAAATTACTGAACACACTAGAAGAACATAACGCAGAAGTATACGATGTAGAATTTAGTAAGAATGGTCAATTTTTCCTCTCTAGTAGTAAGGATAAAACTATCAAACTTTGGAATAAAAATGGCCAATTACTGAAAACATTTCCAGATCATAATAATACTGTCTGGGAAGTAGAATGGGGAGACGATAATAGTTATTTTCTCTCTGCTAGTGAAGACGGAACCATTAAAAAATGGAACCTCGATGGAACCTTGCTTCAAACTATTGTTGCTCATAGGGGCGCAGTTATGGATATAGAAATTGTGCCTGAAAAAAAAGTCTTTTTTTCTGTGGGAGAAGACCAAACTATTAAATTCTGGTCTCCTCAAGGAGAATTAATCGATAGTTTTGATGCTCATGGAGATGGGGTATTAGACTTAGTAATACACCCTAAAAGGGAATTTTGGGTGTCTGCTAGTTGGGATAAAACCGTTAAACTTTGGAAACCAAATAAACCTCTTTGGATTAATTATCTAAAACATCAAGCAGCAATTAGTGGTATTGCTTTTAGTCGAGATCAAACCCACATTGTTACATCCAGTCGAGATCATACCCTAAAATTATGGAAACCCGAACAAAATTCTATTATTCCTCTAGAAGATCATACCGATGCAGTTTCAACAGTAGTTTATAGTCCTGATGGGAAGTTTTTTGCTTCAGCAAGTCGGGATAAAACTGTTAGATTATGGAACAATCAAGGGGAGAATTTTACTACTTTAAAGGGACATACGGATTGGGTTTTAACCGTTGCTATTGATCCTAATAATCAATTAATTGCTTCGGGAAGTATGGATAGAACGATTAAATTATGGCGTAAAGATGGCACATTAATTAGAACTATTGAAGGACATTCTCAGGGAGTTTTGGACCTTGCTTTTAGTCCTGATGGTCAATATCTTGTCTCTAGTAGTAGGGATAAAACTATCAAAATTTGGCGGTTAGATGGTAGTTTAGTTAGGACTATTGAGGGACATGAAGCACCGGTTAGAACTATTGCTATTAGTCCCGATGGTAATAAAATTGTCTCAGGAAGTCGAGATAAAACTGTAAAATTATGGAGTTGGGAAGGAGAGTTACTGCATACCTTGGAGGGACATCAAGAGAGGGTTTGGGATGTTGCTTTTAGTCCCGATGGTGAGATGATTGCATCGGGAAGCGATGATGGGACAGTTCGATTTTGGAATCTCGATGGGCAGTTAATGAAAACTTTGTACAGTTATAGTAGTATGGTGCGTTCTCTTGCCTTTAGTCTTGGTGGTAAGCAACTAGCCGTAGGCAGTCGTGAAAATATGCTAGTTTTATGGGATTTAGAAGAAGTTTTAGCCCTAGATGAATTGAGTTATGGATGTGCTTGGATTAAAGATTATTTGCAATCTAATGTTAGTTTATCGGATAGCGATCGCCGTGTTTGTGATGGAGTTAACCAGTTACGTAATGACGTTTTGTCAAAGTAGAAGTTCAGATGAAGAGCAAAAAGAACATTGTAATGGGTGCCAGGTATGGGATCTCGGAAAACCTAATAAGCTCGTAAAATCCTTTCATTTATTCGGAGTTGAAAAAACTGCGAAAGTCTTTATATGTTACAATTCACAAGCAGTGAGAAATTTTGTGAGATAATCTCCAAAACCGCCAAAACTGGGCAACCCTTATCCAATGCAACTCCCGTCCCAAAAATGAAGAAACGTCGTCCCGATCGGCAAACGATCGAGCGACCTCACCCTCGAACCCCCCCAAAACACCAAAAAACCCCAGAGCTGGGAGATGACCTCGTGGCGAAATTTGTGGGGAATCCTCTGACCAGTTTAAATCACTGTAATTCTTCCAACCATTTTGAGTGTACCACCCGACTTCTATCGTAAAAGCTATCGTAGCTTCTCTACCATATTCGGGTGATTTGTTATTTAGGAAGGAATAGATTTTCAATTGCTCTTTAAAGCCAAACTGTCCGCCCGAGTGATTATACCAAAGATTATCCATGCGCTTAAAATCATTACAAGAAGTATCACGCCAGTTCCAATATTTATCTTTCTTGTTGCTTTGGGCTGAATAGTAAAGAGCATTCCAGGTTATCTGATCTGCCTGTTTCCAATTCTTTTGTTCTAACAACGTTTCTAGTTGCCTAATATAGTTTTGAGTACGTTGTTTGTAATGTTTCAATAGAGAATTTTTGACTTTTTGATCCAAAGATTCAGATTCAAGTTTTTCCACTAATTTCTCATGAACATCTACGACCATATCTTCGGAGAAAATGTTGTAAGAAGATTCATAGGGATTGTATTGACTATCTTCTAACATGGAAAAAGCGTCATTGTAATACTTGAACGATTGGTCTGACTGTCCTTGCGCCAGCCTTAAGTCTCCTTTGACCTTTTTTAACAAGAGCCTTATTGGTAGCAACGCGTCATCTTCTATTTCTGTTTCTAGTAAATGAACTAAACTAAAACTTTTATTGAGCGCACTCTTAGCTAACTCTAAATCTTCAAGATAGACATAAGCTAATGCTTGTATTGCCAATCTTAAAGCGACTTTTGTGCTGGCATTTTTGATTTTTGGTAATTGTTCCAGAAGATTAGTGATTTCCTGCCTCTCAAACGGTTCTAGTTGTTGCGCTAATGTGTTCAGTTGTTCGACAGGGACAATATACTGTTCTATTTTTTGTAATTCTAATTTAGCTTGTTGAAGTTCCTCTTTAGCTCTCCATGCGAGTGTTCCAAAAACAGCCGATAATAATACGGCTATTCCTAAAATAATACTACCAAGATAAATCACTTTCCGTTTTGCCTCAGCTTCTCTTTGCCTAGCCCGACTAGCCCCAAGAAAATCTTGATCTTCACCGCCTAAATTCTTCCCCGATGCCCATGTTTCTGCTTCTACTAAAGCTTTACCTTGTAACAACCGAGATTCATCGGTTTTCCCTGAATGTAACCAAGCTCGATAACTTTCAGAGTAAGGACGTAGTTTATTTAACTCTATATCTATCCAAGTTTCATTGAATACCTCAGCATATATAGGATTATAAACTTGAATCAAATCAGCTTTTTTAACTACTAATCCTGATAGTTGTAATTCTGTTTCTTCTAAACTATTATTAACTTTAACCTGTTCATCTTTTATGAATTTCTGATACAAATCTAGTAAATATCCTGCTCGTTCTTCATTATCTAAAATTCTATTTTTAATAGTTTTTAAATGTTCTTGTTCATCTTGGGCTTCCCAATTCTCAATAATGTGATGCTTAACTATTTGAGAAACATCGGGGGTAGGATTATTAGCTTTGACCACTAAATTACAAAGACGTTGGGTTAAAAAGGGTTGTCCTCCTGTCCAATATAAGACATCAGACATTACCGATTCAGGGTAGATAACTTTCCTTTCTAAACCTTTAATTAAAGCCCCTACTTCATCAAGACAAAATCCTTTAAGTTCTATGGCAGTGCCTATGTTAAAAGGAGTTAGCCTTTTATTTTCGATTAAATCTCCTGGAGTAGCTACTCCCAATAAACAAAATGTAATTTGATTGTATTTTTGATTGATACTTCTATCATTAAAACAGGAACGAATTAAAGCAAAAAATTCATCGGTTGAGAACGGCAAACCTTTTACATAATCTATTTCATCTATAAAAACAATTAATTGTTCATGGTCTAATAAAGAAGGTAATAATAACTCTTCTATTAATTGATGTAGTCTTTCCACTGGGGACAAATCATTATTATCTTTCCACCATCCTCTCCATTTTTTTCTCACAGAGGAGTTAAAAGCTTTTGTTAGTCGATTGGCAAAAGAAGTGTACCATTGCTCTAATTGTCCTTGTCCAATCCCTGATAAATCGATCGCTGCACAGACATAATCTTCTTTTTCTAATCTTTCTTTGACCCTTACCCAAAGACTAGATTTTCCCATTTGTCGAGAGTTTAAAACATAGCAAAACTCTCCATCTTTTAGCTTTTGATACAATTGTTCATCAGCTTCCCGTTGCACATAAGATGGAGAATTGGGCGGTAAATTCCCCCCGACTCGATAATAAGAACTGGTAGTTAGATCAACCTTCATTTTCTAAGCTAGAGAGTCTTTCTCGAAAATATTGACGATACAAAGGACATCTTGGCTCGACTTGATTCCCCACTCTTTTTATTAATCCCATACTATCTAATTTATATAAATATGTGGGAGAGATCGCCACTTTTTCCTTACTGGATACAATAATTCTTAACTGAGTAGCTAAATCTTTGTCTTTTTCCAAGGTTGACCAAAGGTTTTGCCAATGAGTAGCATAAATACCTTCATCTGTGGCTGATTTGTTCAAGAGATCACTCAAAGTTAAGTCTGGGTATTGTTTAAGATACTTAATAGCTTCATGAACTAAATAAGGATGTCCTCCAAGTTGTTTTGTCAATTGTTGGATTTGTGAAGATGACCAATTGAATTCATATCTTTGGGCTAATTCCCTAATTTGTTCGTCATTAAACTCGGGTATTTTAACTTCGGTTCCTACATTGAATGGGGATTGATAGACATTTAATTGTGGTAAATCTTCTGTCGAATAAATGACTATTAACCGCAGTTTCTTCCAATTCCCCCCTATGGTTTGACCATAACCCCACCAGGCACGAAGTAATCCAAAGAAGTCCGCCGCAATAGTTGTAAATTCGGGGGCAAATAGTCTATCTATATTATCGATTCCTAACAGTAGAGGAGTTTCTATCGTTTCTAAAATATATTCTTCAAAATAGTGAGTACAAGCAGTATTAGGGGTCATTTCACCCCAATAGTCATCTAAACAGTTTTCTAATTTTAGTTTTCTACTAACTCTTTGGCACAACCAACGCAGAAATTGAGATGAATCAGTCAGAATTGACGACTCCAATAGCTGTAAATCAAGCCGTACTTTCTGAAACCCTTTTGCTTGATTTGAATCAAATATCTGCTTAAGTAAGAGAGTTTTCCCCATTTTCTGTGGTGCTTTTATCCTCAACAACGCACCATCTTGTTCAATTTCTTGGAAACAATTAATTTCTAAAGGGGGACGTTCTACATAATAGTTGTTGTTGATCGTCTTATTCCCTGCTACATTATCTTGCGACTCCTGAATGTCTGTCTCTTGAGATCCAAACTGATGCTCAATGGACTTAATTAACTTCTCAAAACCATTCGGGTTCCAATAGTCTAACCAATGTAAATCCTTGAGATTCAAGCCATATTCTGACTGTCTAAGTTCTGGGATTTCACAATCATCGAATTTCAAAGGGATAAAATAAATAGTTCCTGATGGGAACTCTGCCATCATCTCCATGGCCATCTTAAACTCTTTTTGAATATATCCCCGTTTACTGATGGACGTTGACGATAAGCAAGCAATAAACATATCGCTGTTTTTCAACGCCTTGGGGATTTCTTCCCTCCAATTCTGTCCAGGGAGTAAATCCTCTTCATCGAACCACGGTTTATATCCTGCCTCAACTAACTTGCCATAGAGTTCTCTGACTAACGGTTTATCCTCGTTAGCGTGGGCGAGAAATATCTGTGGCATCAATTATCACCTTTAACTACATAAGACTGTTTACCTAATGATATCTAAGATTTAACTAAACAACTATAGTTTTTTGTTTAAGGTTCCCATAGCTGGAACCCGTATTGTCTCCTTACAGCAATTTTCAATTGAGTGGAGCAAACTAAAATTTAACTCCTGCCTTCTGCCTCAAAGCTAGAAAGTTCTTCAATAATTGATAATTAATAATGGATAATGGATAATTACCTCTCCCTAAAGTGAAGAGGATTGGATAGGAAGTCACGCTTTTTAATTTTTTCTCCTTAAAAAGAGAGGTCTTAAACCGAATTAATTAATTATCAATTGTCAATTGTCAATTATCCATTGATAATCTATGCAAATGAAAACTGCTATCATGAGGTACACCTAACTCCTGCCTCCTGCCTCCTGCCCCCTGCCTCAAAGTGATAACCTTTGTACCTCACAAGTATGAGAAATGCTATAGATTCTTGGAGATGTCTATTTACTCTAAGGCACCAAGAACTTTAAGATTATCTTTTTGTGCATTACTAACTCCAGTAATATTACGAATATTCATCCCTTCATAGGGTTTTTGGGGTCTAAAGGTTTTCAAACATTGACCTATATTAAACTGCCAAAGTTTGATGGTTTCATCAGCACTTCCTGTTAGGAGAAATTGACCGTCAGCACTCCATTGAACACAACGAACCCCTTGAGTATGTCCGAGTAAAACTTGGAAACATTTTCCAGTGTTTGCATCCCATAATCTTACCGTTCCATCTTCAGAAGCACTGGCTAAACTATGACCATCAGGATGCCAACAAATTGACCAAACCCAATTCGTATGTTCAGTTAAAGTATAAATACATTGTTCAGTTTTTGTATCCCATAATTTGATGGTATTATCATGGGAAGCACTGGCTAAAAATTGGTCATCAGGACTCCATTTGACAGAAAAAACCGATTTTGTATGACCCACTAATGTTTGAAGGTGATCGCCGGTTGTGCCATCAAAAAATTGTAGTGTTCCCCGTTGTGTTCCAGCGACCAGAAGCGTTCCTGAAGAGTTCCAATCTAAGTCATACATCGGACTGTCATAAACAATCGTTTGTAGACAATTTCCAGTAGCAACATCCCATTGTTTAATGATACCGCCCAAATGAGAACTAACTAGAATTTGACCATTAGGATGCCAAGTAAAAGTATGGGGAAACGTCGGATAGTCTGACAACGTATAAAGACATTGACCCGTGTTAGTATTCCAAAGTTTAATGGACTTATCCTGAGAGGCACTGGCCAGAATTTTCCCATCAGGATGCCAATTCAACGCCCAAATAATATTATGTTGATCAGATAAAGTATGCAGACAGGTTTCTTTATTATGATCCCAAATTCTGATTTGGCCATTATGATACCCAGAGGCCAAAGTAACACCATCAGGGTTAAACGCAACTGACCAAACCACTGTAATATGACCTGACCAAGTTCTTAAACAGTCTCCCGTGTCTGCATCCCATAATTTAACTGAACAGTCATCACTGGCACTGGCCAAATATTTCCCTTCTTGACTAACTGCAAGAGACCAAACACTACTGAGGTGACCAGAGAGAGTCTTAAAACACTCCTGAGTTTTCAGGTTCCAGAAACGAATTTTGCTATCTTCACAAGCACCCATTAGAGTTTGTCCATCAGGACTAAAAATCATCCCCCAAACAAGTGTATGGTAACTATGTAGGGTTTTCAGACAGTCTCCAGTAGCAACAGACCAGACTTTGATAGTATCATCTTGGGAACTGCTGGCTAACCATTGACCATCGGGACTAAACGCAACATCCCAAACTGTATCTTGATGATCCGTTAAAGAATAACGCAAGGTCTTAGTGGTAAGGTCCCAAAGAACAATCTCGTTATTTCCCCCACAACTGACTAAATTTTTCCCATCAGAACTCCAGTCAACCGCTGTCGTCATGGTGCCGCTTTTCTTAAAGGTGTGAAGACAGTTTCCCGTTTCTACATCCCAAAGTCGAATGATTTGATCAAAACTAAATGAGGCTAACTGTTGACCGTCTGGACTCCAAACAATGCGACCTGCGAGATCATTATGGGATAACGTATGAATACAATGTCCTGTCTGCAGATGCCACAGTTTAACGGTAAAATCATGGGAACCACTGGCTAATAATTTTCCATCAGGACTAAAGGCTAACCCCCGAACCCAACTGTTATGGGCATGATAGATATCTATGACCTGACCTGTAGCGACTTCTCGTATATAAATAAACCCTTCTGTATCACCACTGGCGTATCTTCTCAAAAAGCCAGGGGTCACTCGCTGCGAAAACTTAGGCCAA
>NZ_JARVCN010000001.1:0-17161 GCF_038442745.1 Crocosphaera sp. Alani8 | reverse complement strand
TTGAAGTAAATTGTACCACAACCACGCTTCAACTGAAACCGTTAGAACCAGGAACGTTCTATATTGTTTCATCCTCCAAGGGTTGGGTCATTATGGTTACATTGATTGATGGCGATCTACAGTCTTCCGAAAATCTTAAATTAACTGCACCCATACCCGTGACCCTTCATCCAGCAAGCGTATATATATCGGGGTTATCAGAAGGTAGCCATCGCACCATCCGCTATTCTCTTAATACTATAGCGTCGTTATTAACGAATGGGGACTGTGATGCGGATACCTTAGATTGGTCTATGCTGCGCTACCACCATACGGCTGCGGTGAGGGTGGCTCTGTTGCAAAAGTTGGCTCCTGTGACGGCGAATAAGATGCTGTCGGCGTTGCGACGGGTGTTATTGGAAGCTTATCGCTTGGGGTTGATGGCTGCTGATGATTATCAAAAAGCGGTGGATTTTCCCAATATTCAAGGCTCACCTGAGTTAAGGGGGCGTTCTCTTGATTCAGAGGAAATTAGGGCGTTGTTGGGGACTTGTGGAGAGGATAGTGTTATGGATATCAGGGATGCAGCGATTATGGTGATGTTGCGAGGGACGGGAATACGTCGCTCTGAGTTGGTGAAACTGGAATTAAGGGATTTTGAGGAGCAGACAGGGGAGGTGTTGGTGCGTAAGGGTAAACGAGGGAAAGGGAGACGGGTTTATTTACCCCTAGATACTATTTCGTATATTCAGCGATGGTTAGGGGTGCGAGGGGAAGAGGAGGGATGTTTGTTTTGTCGTATCCATCGAGGGGGTCATTTAAAGTTAGGCCAGATGCACTCGGATACGGTTTGGCGTATTATACAGAAACGGGCAAAAATGGCGGGAATTGAGTCGTTTTCTCCCCATGATTTCAGGCGGACGTTTTGTAGTGATTTATTGGATGCAGGGGTTGATATTGTCACGGTGCAGAAGTTGGTGGGGCATAGTTCTCCGGTGACGACGGCTAAGTATGATCGGCGGGGGGAAGAGACTAAACGAAAGGCAGTGCAGTGTTTGAAATTAAACGGATAATTGAATCTTATCTTACTTGAACCACTAAAATGTCTAGATTGCCCCTGGTGACAGCTTGGCTAGTTCTTCCCCTAATTGGGTTAGCCCTTCCGATTGGACTTTGTCCCTTCTTGGTGCGCGTTCGCTTGCGCCGTGCGACGGCGCGGGGTCGCATCCGCTTTCTTGATAACATCATGACGAGTTCGTGGGTTTTTTTTGTCACCTTTAATCCGTCCAGGAGAATAACCTCGACGTTTGGGAAATTTGGCGAAAGTCCCCAAGGTGGTAATTATTCTTGAAAAGTCTCGTTGAACTAGACTAGGCGTGATTTTGATGGATTTATCCGTCTTCAAATACTGTTCCCAATCACGGGGTAAAACAGCAGCTAATTTTCTAGCAGCCCACAAATTTACGTAGGAAAGAAGTGTTAGTTTAAACCAATTTTCTTCATGGTCAACATCAGGAGTTAAATAAGATGTCATCAACTCTTTAACTTCTCTTGACATCTACTTAATTTTCTTAAGTTGTCACAATTGCACAGAAGGGAGAAAAATGGAGCTATTTAATGCTAATTTTTACATTGCATTTATGATTATTCCATGAGATTATATTCTATAATCCTCAAATCCCATATATAACCTCACCGCTAGCCTTGATGTAGTTTTAAAATCATAGTGTTTAGCTGTTTATGCATATTGTACGTCCACTATCCAGTTATTTCAGACCAGAAAATATTGTGGATCCTAAGCATTGTGGTGCTGTCGCCTGGAGTGACTTTAATCGCAGCTTTCACAAGCTACAGCAGGATCCGTGGTGGCGAATAAACGAATCGACTAAGGCATCCTTAGGATTGCGCATTTTGCGTTTGCTTATCTCATATTACGTCCACAGAGTAGATGGATTTCTAAATTTAAGGGGTAAGGCGCAAGTACTAGCTCTATTTAGGAAGCATCTTCCAAGCAACCCTGATATTGTGTATTTCGGGGCCGAGGCGGGATGGGAGGCGATTATTCTACAGTCAATACTCGGTCATCGTGGCCGGGTCTTGCTGATTGACAATGATCCTGTGGCACATCAAAGGTATACTCTAGCCAACGATAAGGTGGAGATTTTAATCCCCACTAAATTGAGTACAAAACGCTTCGTTTTAAGAAGAGATCGAAAGCGCATCGAATACCTTCAGCAGGATTTGTTCGAAGTTGAATGTTCCACGTCATTCGATATCGGAATTGACTGGGGGTTAGTCGAACACTTTCTCGACAGTTCGAAAATCACACTGATCCGCAAAATGCGACAATTTCTGCGCTGTGGAGGATGGCAGATATCGTCTGTTCCGAAGGACTCATATGTGAATCGACTGTTCTATCGAGCATTCTGTGACGAACTCAATTTTGGACATCGAGAACTAATGACACTGTCAGAGTTACACGAAGTGCTTGTCAAAGGGGGATTTGAAGTCATAGAGTCCTTAGAATTACTAGACAGTTTCGTGGTGCTTTCGAGGAAATCGCCTGAATCAGCAGGAGAGCGATTGTTTTAATGTAGTGAAATAATCTCAAGTAATTCATTTGAATTAAAGGAGAGACAAAAATGCTGAAGAGCAGTTCAATTCAGTTATGATATATTTATATCAAATCAAAACTTCCATTCTTATCCTTTTTAATTAATGCCAAATTTAAAGTAGAAAATTATATCGGAGCAATTTGGTATTTCATTCACCATTATAATGCCCAGGTTGCTAATAGTTTGTAAAATTTCCACTACATGGGAATCACTACCTTCAAAAGGATTTCAGATCAGAAGAAACTACGTTGTGTGGCATCTTACCATCCCAAGTATCCTTGATGTTCTGCCAGCAAAATCTGAACACCTCTTGTAGTGTCCCTAAAGACGCTCCACCTATGTGTGGGGTTAGGACAATATTGCTCATAGTTCGCAGAAGGTTGTCGGGTTCAGGGGGTTCCTTCTCTATTACATCGAGTCCTGCCCCGAATATTTGTCGCTCCTGTAACACTTCAATGAGGGCGGCCTCATCAATTAATGCCCCCCGCGATGTGTTGATAAGAATAGCAGATGGTTTCATTAACATTAATTCCTTGCGTCCTATCAAGTGCCGAGTCTCAGGGGTCAACGGCACATGGAGAGAAATAATATCGGATGTTTTGAGCAATTCCAAAAACTCCACCTGCTCAACTCCCAACTTCTTTTTATGCTCTTCGCTGATTACTGTGCGATTGTAGACCTGGATTGCACATTGGAAGCCCTGAAGACGCTGAGCTACATTTCGGCCAATGTTTCCAAACCCAACCAGCCCTACACGTTTACCAATCAAATTGTGGTAAGTAAAAGCGTCCGTAGCCGGGCTATCAAAAATCCAGCCTCCAAGCTTCACGCGCTCGACGCACTGCGTCAACTTTCGGCAAATCGCTAGCATCAACGAAATTGTGTGTTCGGCTACCGCTGCAGAGTTGATGTCTCCGCACGTCGCCACTGTGACTCCATATTTCTCAAGCAACTTCAAATCCACTGTGTCATAACCTACTGAGGCAAGTTGGAGAAGCTTAAGTTTAGTTGTGTGACGCAGGACCGCTTCCGAAAGATTTGGAAATAAACCTAAAATGAAGTCGGCATCCGATAATACTTCAATTTTTTCATCTTCCCTAGCTTTACTGGCAATAGCTGTCGTGACAAAGCCTTTAGGTGTTGTCAATCTCGCGAATTCTTCAAGCTTGCGAGGAAGTGACGTCATGAATACAACTTTTGCTTTGGTCATTATCTCCTCGATTTGTGTTTATCCCTCTTTTGTCACTTTCCGAAATTCTGACGAAATTCCCTCATTACAGCCAACGACACCTAGCGAGAGAATAAGGGTTTGACCCCCTTTTCAGAGTCTGACAAAAGAGGATTATACCAGTTTTCATTTACATGGATTAAAACGTCAATACTCAGTAGATCAGTTATGATGGTGGGATTAGCGACTGTTGACCATTTCTTCAGTACAAGACCTTCAACCACTGTGACAACGGAATAGGTGCGTTTATGGACATCAATACCGACATAAACTGTCTTACATTTATAAGTTGTGATTCATTACAATAGCCCAAAGTTTGAGCAATAACAAAAGCACTTAAGGTTTCCGACAAAGAACCTCTTGCTATATAGAAGAAACGTAAGCGGTCAAGATAATGATAGCGTCCATAGCCTTCAGATATATTCAGTAAAATAGTACAAGAAGCTCGACGTAATTGATCACTTAAGTTGTACTTTTCGTAACTAGGTAAACCTTCAGCTAATTTATAAGATGCTGATGAGTTGGATTAAGCTATCTTGATAGAAATCTAATGTTTCAAAACTCCGTTCTACAACCTTGTTTTCCGGATAACTTAGCGGCATTCGTTTATGATCTACTGACACTCACTCAACCGAAATATTGATATACTCAATTGAAAAGTTTTATCAACATTGCTTGTAAAAGGGTGTATCAGTATGATATTTAATCTATTAAAACATTTAAAGATTAAAAGTTAAAAATGTTTTTTGATCTTCTAGCTAAACAAGCTAAGCTTGAGCCTAACCGCAACATATATGTGTTCTTAGGCCATAATGGGTTGGTAAAGAAAACCTATACTGCAGAGCAATTATTCCGACTGTCTGTTGATGTTGCACAGATGCTTCAAATGCGTGGCCTTAATAGGGGTGAACGAGTTTTATTGGCCTACGCACCAGGGATTGAGTTTATTCCTGGATTTTTCGGATGCGTTCTGGCAGGTATTATCCCAGTTCCCGTAGCGATAGTCTCCCCAGGTTTAGGCTTAATTGGCTCGGCTGCAATTGAACGAGATATGCGGCGATTTCGAGGGATTGCCGCAGACTGTGGAGCGCGGTTAGTGCTGACCCAGAAACGGTATCTTCGCCATTACCAAGGGAGTCGCCGCCAGCGGAGCGTTGATGGCTCTGTGGATTCTGGAAATGAGTTTTGGAATGAACTTGAGTGGGTTGCGACAGATATTCTCCAGTCGAATTTGAATGGGCAGCGATCGTTTCAACCAATCCCCACCGACCCAGAACAAGTGCTATTCCTTCAGTACACTTCTGGCTCTACATCATTTCCCAAAGGAGTCAAAATCACATACAAGAATTTTCAGCACAACCTTCGAGTATTAAATCGAGAAAGCCGAGTCAATCGTGACTCGGTGCTAGTTTCATGGCTTCCGCTGTACCACGATATGGGTTTAATTGCGGGTGTTCTCCATACTGTGTGCGTTGAGGCAAAACTTATCATGATGTCACCATCAACGTTCATCAGAAGTCCGCAGAAATGGCTAGAAGCAGTACAGAAATACCGTGCTACCCACATCGCCGCTCCAAACTTTGCCTACGACCTTGTTATGAAGGGTAACGAGGAACGAGAAACCGAAATGCAACAAGATATTTCATCACTGCAAGCTATCCTGCAGGGAGGTGATATGTGTCGGGCTCAAACAATGATTAGATTCACTAAGTGGTCATCCAGTCAAGGTGCTGACTTAAAATTGTTCAATAACACATACGGTTTAGCCGAGCATGTTCTTTACGTATCTGGTTGCACCATAGGTGAGCCACCCATCCTATGTGTAGATGCAGCGGAATTACGTACTGGTGGGGAAGTAAAGGTACTTAAACCTGAACCTTCGACCCAAGGGCGTGTGAGTTTGGTCAGTAGCGGAACCCCCCCGCCAGAGTTTGATGTACAAATCGTGAACCCCACAACCCTTAGAGCCTGTTCACCTGGGGTCGTAGGAGAAGTATGGGTGTCGAGCGATAGCGTTGCACAAGGATATTGGGGATGGTCTGATGATGAGAATGTAGCGGTATTTGGCGCTCGACTAGAACCCCACAACGGAAACACCTATCTACGCACCGGGGACCTTGGTTTTTTCCTAGATCGTGAGCTATTCATCTGTGGTCGGTTGAAAGATATCATTATCATTGCAGGACGCAATTTGCATCCAAATGATATTGAACATACTATACAAAATTCCCATCGGACTGTGGGTGAGGCTTGTGTCTTTGTCCGCTCCGATGAGCAAAATTCAACCAATTCGATTATCGTCATCGCAGAGCTTCATTCCTCGAATGTCTTGGTAGAAGAGAGTGGGTTAGAAATAATTTCCGCAATCCGAGATTCTGTTTTCGAGGAGCATATGATCCCTTGCACAAGCATTGTTCTGGTGCCTCCTCGCACACTCCCCAAAACAACGTCTGGCAAATTACAGCGATCACAATGTAGTCAGATGTTTTCGAGAGGCGAATTGCTTAAAAAGTCTATCTTCGACAGTGACGCGTCTAACCATGAAGATCACCATTCCCTCCCCAACAACCTTTTATCCACTCATCAGGAGTTTAGGGACACATCTGACAGCAAATCCTCTAACAGTGGCTATTTGAGAGAAATACCCCCCCACTATGTCATGGGGCATAGTCGAGCTATTTTAGCTAAAAAAGTACGAGAAGAGGTAGCACGAGTGCTGGGGATCTCTTCTGTGGAGGATGTCGCAATGAACAAATCACTAATTGCATACGGGATGGATTCCCTACGATTTGTCGATCTTCTTGAGACTCTGGCCAAACGGTTTGGCGTTGAACCAGTCCTTATCGGGGCCAAACACCTCAGCGTCAATGGATTGGTGGAACAGTTGGAAACGGCACAGCGCAAGCAAACCGAGACGAGTCGATCTTTCAATACAGTTGTATCCGAAGAAATTCTACCGCAGTCTAAGGATACGCATTGTTCAAAGCTATTCTCTAGCGATCATCTGCTCTGGCCACGTTCGTGTGGACCGGTAATTAGACTTGCTGAAGACGACAACGTTCCAAACAGCATGGTCTTCGTGCTGGCCTTTCCATCTATTATCAAGCCTTCCGTTTTGATCGAGTCTGTGCAACAGGGGTTAGATGTATTTCCTCATCTGTCCGGACGAGTAAGAACTGATATTGCCACTGGCCAATTGTCTATCCAGCCTTGTTCCGAGGGGGTTTTGTTGGAAATGAGGACAATGGACAACGATTTTAATTGGGATTCTCTAGAATCGATGACCAACAAAACCTTACAGGATTGGTTTGCTCCAACCATTATTGGTAAAGTCTCGGAAAAGCATCCAGAGGATCTTCCATTGATGTCGGTTCGACTGACTCATCTACCCAAAATTAATGGCTGTGTACTCTCAATTTTCGTATCCCACATTGCGATCGATGGGGTTGGATTAGCCCATTTCTTGAATCAATGCACTGCCCATATCCATGAATATACAGTAGAGCCTGTCGTTCATGGTAGAGAAGAACTCTACAGTGCCGCTAAGATCTGTTCCTCCCCCAAACTCCCATCGTGGTACGTTGTAACGGAAAATAATGACATCTGCCACCCACAGCGAGTGTGGGAAGTTGTGGAAAAATGCCATATCATCACATATACTATCTCAGACCTCACCCTTCGTGACCTTTTTGCATTGGCCGACGAGAACGAGTTCTGGCTGTACCTGACTGCCTATCTCTGGAGCGAGCTAAACTGTGAAATTGAGAGGAGTCGTGAAGGAACAATCTACAGCGAATTGGCCTTGTGGTGCAATGTTCGAGGAACCCTTGATATTTCAGAACTCTATACAGGCAACGTCGGTTGCTATTGGCACGTTAAATTCCCCTCCATGATGATGACTGATTTAGTGACCTTGACGGAACTTATAAAAGAGCCGATGACAAAAGAAGGAGTAGAACGAGTCAAAAGCACTTACAGTGCGTTAAAAATTGCTGAGTTTGAGAGACGCACAGTTCAATGGAATGGATTACAGCCTCATGTCTTGCCGGTTAACCTGTTCCCTTACGCCCACTCCCTTTTGAATTTTGGTTCAGGAGCACCTTTGTTTGGCCGTATGCTTACTCGTAACGTCCATGGATTACGAATCTCTCGCACAGTTAGAAACGATGGGTTTCAAGTTGAAGCATGTCTCCCGGAACAAGTTAATCAAAGACTTATGGATGTGTTCCTTAGAAGTGGGTTGGAAACCAATATGTTGGCTAGAGATTGATTGATAATGATTGATTTTGAGGCATTTCTACTTTTCACTGCCATCTTCGTAGCAGGCAAAGTTGCATCATGGTTCGTATATCGAACCTGCTGGGACAATTCACTAAAGGGTCGATCCCCAAAGAGTAGCAGATTCCTAACATATATTCTTAGGATTAAGTTATGGTGGGTACACGCTCCGCTTATCTTACTTCTTTGTCTGTGTGACTGGCAACAAATACCGGAAATTCACTTTCTTAGTGTTTTGTTTGCCTGGATTCTAGCTCTGGCAGCTGTGTTTCGATTCGGGTGCGTTGATCTTGGCCATTTCTTTTTATTTGATCGATTTTTTGCCTTATGTATGGCGGCCTGCGTCTATTTTTCACCAGTTTTTGGCTATATCAGTGTTATTGTCTCATGTTGCTTGCAGTACAACATATCAAGGTGGAGTCTTGGGCCCGGTTATTCAAACCTATTAGGCTTTGAATTTATTCGCTACTCCCTGGTTATTCTTGTTGTCTGTAGTGCCTTTAATGGACTAGAGAATGTCCTGATGGTTGGCTCTAGAGATGTTGGAGCAGAGTATGTTTCCCTACTTCTAGCGACAATTCTTGGAGGCCAGGGAGCTTACTATGTCAAGCAGGGACTGGTAAAAGCTTGGATTGGAAGACACTGGTTTTCGTGGATGCTGGAGAACCGAATAGAATGTTTGATTGTAAACGCTTATCTTAGAGGTTGGGGAGCGTGCTTCTGGACGAAAGAGACCATCATCTCCATTGCCACCTACTTCTCGAAGATCCGGTTATTTGTCTGTAGTTCAATATTTCTTGTAGAAATTCTTTCTGGGTTTTTGATGATTCATCGTAGCGTCGCAATGGGATTGCTATGCGCTCTTACTATATTCCATTTGGGAGTTTTCCTGCTTACAGGATTGCTTGGCTATGAGTTCATCATCAATGATCTGGTGATGGTATGGCTACTATCCTTTCACTCTGAATCATTTGAAGGTGTGTTCGGTCTTCAATACGTACTACCGACTGTATTCTGCGCATTATTGGGCTTTGCTTGGGTCGCTTTCATTCGCAAAAGAGCGATCGTTGAGTATCAAGATACGTTTACAGTTGACCAAAGCTATGGATCACTTGTCGATGCCGTTGATCTTCTTATGGGTTGGTGGGATAGCCCTTATATGCGTATGTTTACATACACAATTGTCACTAAAAATGGAGATTTGAGAAGATTTCCTGTTACAAAGATGTCACCCTATGACACTGCAATTACAGATATTCACACACATATGATGTTCCTTGGCTCACATCAAAAGCTAGATCCACAAGTTGCTGAAGATCGAAAGATAGTCTGTAGCGGAGTCTGGGGTCTAGTTATTGATATCGAAAAAAGGGATCTAATGTATGCACTAATGGATAGTATGAAGGTGGATCTATCTTTTTTACGAGTTAAAACACCACCCAAACCGTGGACGATTCGTTCAGGGAATTGTCAACCAGATGACGCAGTGCCTTTGTGGCGTTTTTTTCGGGGCATCAACCAATATAGAAAGTATTGGTGGTTTCGCACTGTGATGTGTTGGCCACACTTTCCAGGAGAGGACTTGGCAACAGACTGTAATCCTCTGACACAAGCCGAAATTCCAGTATATAAGTTTGATGAACCAATCGCATCAGTTGTCATCCATCGGTTGAAAACATTTTATACGAGACGGGATATAATTCTTTTGGAACACACAAAGGTTGGTGAATTAATTGTCAGTGAATTAAGTTATAGCGTTTCTCGGACTCATGAGGTACACCTAACTTCTGCCTCCTGCCCCCTGCCTTCTGCCTCAAAGAGATAACTTCTGTACCTCACAAGTATGGGAACTGCTATAATATAATCGATTTAGTAATACCATGATCACTTGTATCTGAGATTTCTTTGGAGTTTGCCTTGGATAGCAAGAAAAAGTATCGCCTACAACATATTGAAAGGGTTCGCGCTCAGTATGAATCTATAAATGGAACTGGATTTTACAAATGGATCATGGGAGATGGTGGTTGCGATATTCATTATGGCATCTACGAATCTCCTTTCGACAGCATAAGCGCGGCATCACGTCGATCTACTAGTACCCTACTTGGTTTGACTGCAAAATACTCAAAACTTGGATTGAAAGGAAAACTGCTGGATCTTGGCTCTGGAAACGGTGGCCCTGCACACCAGATACTATTAGAGACAAATTTGCACATCACTTGTCTGAATCTATGCGAATTGCAAAATGAACAAAACCTTAGGCGGGCCAAGGAAATCGAGGTTTTAGATCGTTTATCTATACAGACGGGTTCTTTTGAATCTCTCCCTACTGAGTGGTCTTCTGTTTTTGATATTGTGTGGAGCCAAGAATCCCTGTGCCATGCTATCGATAAGAAGCGGGTTTTAAGTGAAGCTCGCCGTGTCATCCGAGACGGCGGGCTGATAGCATTCTCCGATATTATGATTTCAAATAACGTCTCTCTCGGAGAAGCTAAGTCTTTCACTGATAGGAATGCAATATCACGACTGGCCACCCCAGCCGATTATGAATATTGGTTGGAGTCTGTCGGTTTCAAGCTGTTGCATCAAGCAAACTGGAGTCACCACCTTCAAATTAACTTTGCCCATATGCTCAATCAGATCCAAATCTATCGTCCTAGTCTCCTCGAACAAGGCATCGAGTCAGAATACTTAGATACTTTTGCAAAATCTCTTCAGAATAGAATCGAGAGAGTTTGCGATGGGGTCTTTTACTGGGGTGCTTTCATAGGTTCTGTCGCCTAAAATGGAGTATTCGTAAAGAATAGTTTTTTAAGAAGGCTAGGGTTGCCTGAACAAGAGCTCTACAGTTGTAGCAGCAATTCTCTTTTTGAAAAAGAGAATTGCTGCTACCCATATTGCGATGTACTGCCCTGCGATCGCCACTATCCTAGTACAAAGAAAAGTGGTGAAACAACAAGGATTGAAAGATTAAATAATACCTTAAGACATCGTTGTTCTCGTTTAGTGAGAAAAAGCTTATCGTTTTCTAAAAGCTTCTTTAATCATGAAGGAGCAATCTTATATTTTATTCACCATTATAATGAGAAAATACTATCAACTTAGATTGATTTTCACTACTTAAATAACACTACCGATTTTTTATTAAGTTTAGTCCGTCTTCTGTCTTCCCTTTGTCTCCAAAGGCGGTTTTGAGTTTTTCTCTTAAGTTAGCGTCTTGGCTAAAGGTGGCTATTTGGTTTAAGGCTTGTTGTTTGACGTAAGCGAGTTGGTTATGGGTTTCAATGTCGAATCTAGTGAGAAGGTCGACGGATGAATCCCGCTGATTTAAGGGAAAAGCTTCTACTGTGTCAAAAGGTACGGGGAATTTTTCAGAGTGAAGGTTGTCAAAGCCTCCTAACGGTCCCCCTATGTCATGAAAAGAAGACACGAACCCCTGTGACTCTTGTAAGAGCCAACTTTCGTCTATTTGTTCTGGGGTTGATAATGATGTTGTTCTGGGGATCTCTTCCCCGGAAAAGGAATGGACAATTAGTCTAAAATCAGGGGCTACCGACTCTCCCTGATTGGGTTTGCGAAAACTTTCCATAAAACCCCAGGAATGCCGAAACTCGCTTAATATTCTTTACATTACTGGAGTTTTCAAGAAAAAAATATTAGGGGTTCTACTTGGTTTTTCTCTGGGTTAGGGATGAAAGTTTCCGTCTTTTTACGGATAGGTAAGGGTAATGGGAAACCAACCTTAAGATCATTCAGTATGGAGAGAAACGGTGAGTCATCCGGAATGTAATTAAATAATTACTTATACTAGGGGTGACTCACTTAAGTAACTATGCAGCTTCGTTCATAGAGTTAGCTTCATCCCGTTTCAACCATCGCTCAAATATTTCGCCCCGTTGATCTCGGTTCACATGGCACCCTTTATAGATCCTCACCTGTTGACCGTTGCGTCGTTCCCGTCGGTCGAAGATCAGCTTTAAATCTAATTGATTAAGGAATCGTTGAGCCACAGAGATAGCCGTATCCCTTTCCCCTATCCAAAAGCCAAAGACTGTTTTAATATGAGACTTCATAACAGGGGTGGTGATCTTCTCATACCACTTTTGTAATGAGTCCTTATCAAACTCCGCATCGGGATCTAAGAACTGTAAAATATCCAACTGCGTTAAGAAAAATAGTTGAGTCCCAAGGGTAGATTTACAAACATCAGGTTTGAATAATTCCCCATTATCTGACTGTTCTTTAAGTTGGGTGAGGTTACGCTTTTCTTTATCCTTTAGGTGCGCTTCACCAACGGTTAGATAATAAAGTAACTGTAATTTAGGCAACCATCCTTTATCGTGCTTTTCTACCAGTTCTGAGCTAACCTTTTCGGTGAGATAACAACGACTAATCTCGGCTTTCTTTAAGATTTCCTCTTCCTCATCACTTAAGTCTTTTCTTTCCTTAAGTTCCTCATAGCTTTTCTGGTCAATGTTCGGGGACTTAGATACCCGTTTCGTATGGTCTTTATAGTTCTTTTCTTTCACTTCTTTAAACTCTTTTTTAATCTGGGTGTAATCATTCTCTAGGTCATCTATGTCTAGGACTTGATAACCGATTTTCTCACACTTCTTAAAGAGAGTCTCAGCAAATTTATAATTCTCAGTATTAATAATAACCGCTCGTTTACCCCAAGCGATTAATGAAGGAGAACAGGATTTAATATCCTCGCTTTCTTCATAGAAACTAACATCATTGGCTTCGGTAATACCCATCTTTTGTAATAAGCTAATCTGTGCCGATGCGAGTTTATGAGTAGATGCTAGTAAGGATTTAATATCATTTGACCCGTTACCGATTTGATGGGGACTCCATTGTTTACACCAGACATAACGGGGGATATTACTTCTGACCCGTTGCATACTTTGACAGACACTATCAACCGTTTGCACCCCATGACTAAGGACATAAACGGAATCGAAATGGTTAACGTCAATGCTCACTCCGGTTTCAATAACAGGAGAACAAACAACAATATCAAACTTTTGTATGATTTCATTTAATTTATCAATACAGCCAAAAGCAGACCGTTTTTTCTGGGTGACGGTTTTGCCGTCAATTCTTAATACTTTAAGTCCAGGAAATTTGTGTTTGAAATAATATTCAAAGGTACGGGTTCCCCAGGTACTTTGATATTTTTGTCCGTCGGTATGAATAATAACTTTATGCCCTTTCTTGATATTGTCTTCTAAGTGACTGATTAATTCTCCTGGGTCTTTTTTAAGGAAGCGATACAGTAATCTTTCCGCTTCGGGTACATAGCTATTATTGACAATGAATTTAGGGACTTTATAGCCGATTAATTGTTCAAGGTAGTTAATACTAATGGAACATAAATCAGCATCAGCTATGAAGATTTTACCTTCTTTGGATTGGGCGACTCGTTGTAATAGTTGTTTGAAGGTTTTAAGGATTCTGACACGGTTTTTCTGGCAAGTTCCACCATTGAGTAAATGCCATAAAACTTGTTCGACTTCATCGATGATAACGACGGCATCTTCCCATTGTTTGGCTTCGGGGTCAAAGGAGGGTTTGGCCTTGGGATGTAAAGAGTCGATACAAAGGGCATAGCCAAACTGCCCGAAACATTGATTGTCTTTAACTTCGGTACGGTAGTCGATACCAAAGCGACGGGCTAATTCACGGGCTAATTGTTCCCTGTGGACGATGATAATGACTTTTTGGTGGTTGGCTAGGTAATAGGCTATTTTCTTAGCTAACCATTCGGTTTTTCCTGTGCCATGTAGGGATCTAACTCCAATGAGTTTGGCATTTTGGGGATATTGTAAGCTTTCAGGGATATATCGCTCGTTAATGGTTAAGTCAGGGATGAGGTGGCAAAAGCCTTGGATCTTATACTCAGCCAAGGATAAACGGCTCTCATAGACGCTTTCAAAGTAATCTTGACCCTTTGAGTGGATGAGGTCGTCAACGCCCTTTTCAGGGGCATCCCAGGTGAGGATTTTAACTTGACAACCGGCTCTGCTAAATAAACCGCCTAACCGTTCTGTGGCTTTTTTAACGTTGATACGGGTTTCTAGTTTAGTATCTTGGTCAAAGCAGATGTTAATTTCTCGGTCTTTGGTGGCAAATAGGGCTAATTGTGGGATGAGACGGGGTAAACCGATTTTATTGCCAAGTTTATCTTTGGGAATGGGACAGCCATTCCAGATCCCAGGAATACTAATGGCTGCTATACCAAGTGTAAGTAAGGCTCCGGCTTTTTTGGCTCCTTCGGTGATACAGATGGGTAGGTTAAGGTCGATGACTAATGGCCAGAAACCTTTATCCTCTGTGTCCATAAAATCAAGTAATTTGATTCTATCGAGATTATTTAGTTTTTTAGAGGATTTTTTATATTGATGGTAGGCATATTCGGCGTATTCTTTCCCTAAGCCGGCTTTTCTGAAAACGTTTAAGCCAATACGGTATGTTACCCGTAGGAACATGGCCTCGGTGGGGACTTTGGGGGGGGCTTCATATTTGATGATCTTCTCTTTGGTTACAGCTTCACCACCAAAACCATTATCCCCTTTGACTTCAACGATGACTCTGGGGGAATCACATTTGAATTGACCCCATAATTGTTCTTCTCCGGTGAGGGGGTTAACCCCATTCACCCACCATCCCCCATTGTCTAAATGTGAATATTTTTTAAGGTCGCTTGATGTCAGTCGCCCGGTATTTAAACGCTTGATGTCGTCGCTATAGAACAAAGACTCATAAGGGGTGTTGCCTGAGAGGGATTTGACGTTATTCGCGATGATAGCAGGAGCGACGGCACTATTGAGCCATTCTTGGTAGTGTGGGGCTTTGATGTGATAGCGTTTTTCAGTTGAGTGGCAATTACTTCTAGTCTCAGAAGACTTGGGAGACACGGAAGAAGGGGGAGACAAGGGAGATTTTCCATGAATATTCTCCCTTGTCTCCTTGTCCCCCAAGTCCCCCATATACCGGTTGCCGTCTTGAATTTTTGGTTGTGTCCCTGTGTTTTCCTTCATTGGTGCTTTCCGTGAGTGTTGGCGGAAGCGACCCATACAGGGAGGATGCTGTCTTATTTAAGGTTTAAGGTTGAATGTCACTGTTAGACAGTAGAAACTACTTTCAAAGGATTGGTGATGGTAGATTGACTAAAAATTGGAGAATGCCAGCTTGATGAGTGAACAAGTTTTTTATTGTCAGAGGGAAATCTTTAATCTCCAAAATCAACAAAAAAACAACAAAAGTTTAAGATATAATAGGTAATCTCCTGAACCTGGGCAAAAAGCAAGGGCTTGTCTTTTTTTCGCTCTGAAATCTCCAAATTTCGGTCAAGTAGTTAACTTTTGTCATGACAAATGACATATAGGTGTTGTAATGCTACACTAAAATTAATAAAATTAAGACAGCAACCCCCTGTGACCCCCCTACAGTTATCTCGTGGCCAAACAAGATTTTGAACTGTTAGGAGGTTTGGGTTGCTCCTAGCTTTTAAAACTTCATAAAACTATTCTTTGGCTTTACACCGTTTCAAGTTTTTCAAAGCCTAAAAGCTTTAGTAGCGGTTGCGTTGTCTGGGAAATAGTCGTGCAAGTAGCAGATATTTTCCCTTATGCTTAATATACCGAATAAGGAGACAGAAAGCCAGTCCAAAAAATTAATGGTGATGGGTGTTTAGCGAGACAATCCCCGTCCTCTGCGTTTTTGACGTTCCTCCTGTTCCCTTTGCCGTCGCAATTCAGCCATTAAAGCCTCATTCCAATCCTTATGATGTCTAGGCACTATTCGATTAATTTGAGCCGTTGATGGGGCAAGATTCCTTAATTCCTGCTCTATTTGCTTACCACCTTCATCATTATCAGTAGCAATCATAATCTGTCCCCCTCGACTAGAAAACTTCTCAAAAACCCCTTTAAGGATGGTTTTTTGCTGATCTGATAAAGTGCCACCAGTGGCAAAATAACGGGTAGTATCATCTCTGAACAATTGATGATAACTCAAACAGTCCAGGGGACTTTCACAGATAACCAGCGTCGTGTCATCTTTGGAACCATTAGAAGCCCATAGCCCCTTGATACCCCCCTTAGAAAAGCTTTTAAACTCCTGATTACGCAGTTCATAGCCACAAACCCCCTCACGGTCTGCATGGGGGAAAATAACATTATTACGGTGGTCAGTGTAGATTTTCCCTTGAAATCGAGGGTCATTACTGGTCTTTTGACTAATACCCCGTTTGGTTAAATAAGGATGAGTTACTATTACATTGAACTCTTCAAATTGAGTAATGATTTTATGTCTATCTGGGGTACTGGGGGTTAATTTAGGCGTTGCTTGTTTAGGAGAATAAGGAGGATTAGAGGGTTCATTTATCCAAGGTCTAAGTTCCTTTCTGACTTCACCTAAATTAAGGTTTCTTCTATTCTGAATAAAATCAATGATTGAGCCACTATCCCTATCATCTTTAACAGATGAGTAAAAATAGTGACCATCGCTTTGATTAAGACCAACGAGAATCTTATCTCCTTGGTTATCTTTAAGAACAAGACAATTAACAGAACTTTTCTTTTTATCGATGCTGTAACCATTAGCTTGAGCATAATCAGCGAGATTAATATCAGTTTTAAACTTATCCAGTTCTTGTGCTTGTTGGTCTTTTATTCTTCTAAGACGTTCATGATGTCTTGATAAGCGTTTTCTAGCCTTTCGATCCTCTCTGATAAGTCGTTCATTCTGTTGTTGAATGAGTTGATGGTTTCTGAGAAGTTCTTGATTAATTCGTTCTGTTGACTGATTAAAGACTCCAATCTTTTCCTCTGTTGTTTGGATAAGTTCTTGATTAATTCCTGTTGTTCTTTCTTGTCCTGTTCGTATTGAATGGCAAAGTTCTTGAAGGTTTCTAAAAGTTCTTTCTCTAGTGGGGTCATCGTCATCGTTTACAGCTTGATACAGGGTTTCCCTTTGCATTTCCAGTCGGTTTGGTGGGGGCTGTTGGGGGGTAGGATTATGAATTTCACCTGGTTGGTTTGATACAGTTCGATGC